>JAGPUY010000455.1 GCA_018067265.1 Oceanihabitans sp.
TTGTGATTATTAATTGATGTTGTGTGCATAGATTGGTTAAGAACATAAGTAGTATCATTCCAACAAGAATACATTGAATGGGTCTAAAATCTAAATAGTTAGTTTCTTTTAAAACTTGCGCAAATAAATAGCCGATTCCAATGCCGATTCCCAATTCGTAAACTCCAATAAAATAGGTGAAATTAACGGTTAAAAATGCGATTAATATTCCGAATAAAATGGCAATAATGGCGCCTCCAATTATAGAAAAAACTAAATTGGGTTCCTTAAATTCTTTAGGTTTTGGTAATTCAGAAGGGATTTCATAATCGGACCAATTATTTTCTTTTTCAAATTCCAGTTCTAATGCATCTAGTTTTCCACTGTCTTTATATTCTACTGCTAATTTTTGAAAAAGAGCAATAAACAATCCGGTCCTTTTGGCGTTTTTTCCGAAATCAAAAAAGTTTCCTTCTAGTGATTTGCTATTCACTTCTATACGATTGGAAGCACCTTTTTTAATGGTTAATTTTCCAACCAATTTGCTGAAATCTCCTTGACATTTTGCTTCTACAGATTTCGTATCTCTAAACACAATTGGCCATTCTAATTTTTCAAAAACCTCTATTATTAATGGTATTATCTGATTGTCTTTTAATTCTGTTTTAAAAGATTCGGTAAATTCTGGCTTATATTTAAAGCTGTGTTTTCTTTTAATTGTAGCTCGTAGGTTTTCGCATTCTTTGTTCATTTGGGGTTTCGTGATAACTGGTTTGTATAGGCTTAATCCCGTTTGTAAAAGGCTTCTGTTTGGTTCAGGAAGTATTCAGAAATTCCATTATCGCTTTCTATTTTTATAAAATCTATAATTTCTTTTTTTTCTATAATAGACTCCGCTAAGGCTCCTGCTTTTCCCGAAACGGAAGACATATTTCCTTCCAAATCTATCGCGATAATTAAATGAGGCGGTTTATTGGATTTATCCATTTTTATAGTCGCTAAATATGCGGATTTGACATGCTCTTCTTTTTGGAATAAATCGATTAATGCTTGTACTAATTCTTTTGGATATTTTAAAGGTTGTGCAAGTAACACTTCGGTATCTTCTTTAATTTCCACTTCATTATTTTTTTCAAAAATAGAACCGTTTAAAAGACTTTCAATTTCTTGAGGAACTAATTCTTTTCCATAATCGGAATATGGATTTAATATAAAAGTAGCTCCTTTTGTCATTCCGAAAAGATCTTGTCCTTTTATTGCCATAAATGGCACTTGTTCTTTAATAATTCCTTTATCAAAAATCCTATTTGTAGCTGTAAATACAAGTATTTGTCCGCTTTCTAAAGTCGCAAATTGTACTTCGGTATCTTTTTCCAAGGTTTTTCTTCCTTCTTCTAAATCGGTATTTTTATTGGTTAAAACGATTAAGTCGTTCCATAGTAATTTTATGTAAAACGCATGTCTTGCTGAAATATCTGTGGCGGCTTTCATCAAGTTGCGTTCCAGTTCATTTTCAGGAAAAGTGGATTCTATTTTTTTCTTTTTAAATATGTCAAATATTCCCATTAATTTATTTTAAGTATTAGTATATCCGCTTTTAATACGTGTTGTTGTAAAACGTTATTTTATTTTTCTTCCTTTGATTCCGCTTGCACAACCGTAAAAATATTCGATATATTCCACTTCAAACTCTGGTCGGTTAAAAATATGATGTGCGTTTTTTGAGTTTCCAAATGCTTCGGTATAAATTCCTAACATTTTATACGTTTCAGGACTTCCAAGAAATACTTTTCCTAAAAGCGGAATAATTTTTTTCAAGTAAAACATATAAAATGGTTATAATATTTTACTTTTTGGAACAGAAACGTCAATTAGTGAAAACTTTCCGTTTGGTTTTAAAATTCGGTTAATTTCGCTTGCCAATTTCCCTAGTTGTTCTTCATTAAAAGTCTTTAGTCCGAAGCCTGAAATAACATAATGAGCAGACTCGTTTTCTATGGAATTATCAAAAACGTTTTCTTTCAGGATTTCAATTGTAGATTGGTTAAATTTCGATGTGTTCTTTTCTGCACGATTTATCATTTCAGTGGAGAAATCAAGTGCAATTAATTTTGAATCTTTGTCCGCATTTCTTAGAATGTGTTTCCAACATTCTCATTCCAGTCATTAAATCGACAACTATTTTTCCTTTTCCGATTTCGATTTCTTCAACGCATTGTCTTCGCCACCTTTCACTAAATCCGAATGAGGTGCTGTAATTCATTTTGGAATACGAACTACTCATTTTATCAAATAGTTTTTCAACAAATTTGGCCTCGTAGATTTCTTTCATTTGTTCGGTGGTAATTATTGGTAACGGTTTTGTTTATAGAAGTTACGTGTTTAAACAACTAATTTAATAAACAAAATGGAAGGAGAGAAAATTCTGAAGTATTTTCGAAGTAGGAGAGAAGCTAGTAATTAAATATGCAAGTTGTTGCGAATAGTTTTTTATTCACATAAAAGATTATAGTCCTCCACTAATTCAATCAGATTATTTAAATCATAAAGATCATTATCTAAGTAATCCACTATTTCTTTGCAATCGGAAAAATATTTTTTGGTTTCTAATGGGAAGGATATAAAAGTATTTGGATCTGCAATTAATTTGGCGACTTGTTCCTGCTTTCTTTTTAGATAGAATTGCGTATCATCATAGTAATAACCGGTTATTTTTGGATTTAGGTCTGGCAAGTATGTGTCTTGAAATAATAATACCGTTCTGGAGTATAGACTTACTTTTCCACGGACTACTTCTTTTAATAAAATATGTTTGTTTGCCCTAATCGGAACATATTTATAATGTACCGTTGCAAACGTTTCATCACCGAAAATTACTTCTTGGACCGCTTCATTTCCGTATTTTTCCGTTTTAGATTTTCTGTTTTTTTTGTATTTGAATGCTGTACTTCCAATGGATATTAGTCCGCCAGAATGCTTAGGGAATTTTACCAAACCTCGGAATGAAGTACCATTTTTCAAGAGGACTTTTGCAGGTGTCCATTCGTGTTGAGAATGGGCGGATGAAAAGCAAAGTATGGTAATGATTATTAGAATTTTTTTAAGCAAAATTGTTTGTCTTTAAGTTGTTTACAGCGTGTTTGTATAAGTTAGTAGCCTGTTTATTCAACTAATTTAGTAAATAAAATGGAACGAGAGAAAACGGAACGAGAGAAAAAAACCACTGGGTTTTCCGAGTACACACAGCAGTAAAAATTAATGATAATGGATGTTGTAAACTGTAATTAAGCTGGTATCTTACTAATGTTTCTTCTATTCCTTCGTCATATTTCATAACAAATTTTTCAATTTTGCTCATGTCAATTAGGCAATCGGATAATACGCCATCTGCTAATAATTTTTTTACCAGATTTTTTTTATTAAAAATGTAGGATTTAGACGTTAGAGAAAGTTTTTGCTCGAACAAAAATAACTTTTGTATACAGTCCACCATTATGACCAACTCCAGTTCTAATGAATTTGAGGATTATAGTTTGTTTGCCATCATTTGAAATTAATTCAGCGTTAGAAACATTGCCTGTATATTTCATACATTTTGTATCATCAATGTAGACAATTCCTTTTTTTAACTTAATCTTTTGTGCATTAATAGATCCAATAGACCAAATGGATATTAGTGTAATAAGTAATATTTTTTTCATTTTAATTATTCCTTAGCACTAGTTATATCTCCAGATAATATAATTAAATCATTATACTATCTGGAGATACATTAATTGAAAATACTATCTTTATTTGTGATTTAGAAATTACTTTCTTCCGCCATTTTTACAACACCTATCGTTAGAATTAAATTAGCAAAACGACGCTGTTCCCCGGTTTGAATAATTAATGTGGTGGCAGGATCTTTTATTTTGTCGTAGAAAGCCCATCTTTCCATGGTATCCCAAGATACTTCTCCCAGTATTTTTTTATAAGCATCATGTATGTCTGCGTTGGCTTCTGCAGGTTTTTCCATAACGATGGCACCTTGAACCGGACAAACTTCTAATATGCCTTCCAATACGGTGAGTGCATCTAATAATCCAGGACGAAAATTAAGGTGAACGGTAGTAGAGTTAGGGCCTGTCATGGCGGCAACTGGTAAATTGCCGTCTGCAATGACTACTTGAGCAAAATGACCGGAACGCGCAAGCGCTTCCATAATTGTTGGGTGTATTACTGGAGTCTTTAGCATAAATTTATCGTTAATAAATAGAGAAATATAAAACACTAGATACTATTTAAAACCTAGTGTTTTCTTTTTTTAAGCAATGCATAGCATATCGTTTATTGGATAAACCAATACCATTTTGAATATTACATATTGTAAACGCCACCATTGATATCTAGGGTCGCACCAGTAATAAAACCGTCGTATTCGGAAGCTAAAAATAGAACAGCACGAGCGACATCGGCTGCGTTTCCTGCTCTTTGTATAGGAATACCAGCTGTTGTTGCTGCTGCCGATTCTTTTGTGGTATGTGTATTGTGAAAGGAAGTACCAAGAATAAGTCCTGGAGAAACCGCGTTAACTCGAGTGCCTTGTGCTCCTAATTCGGTAGAGAGCGCTCTAGTAAAGGTTAAGATTGCACCTTTACTAGTAGAGTAAACTAGGGATCCTGGATGACCACCTTTACGACCAGCTAGTGATGCCAAATTAACAATACTACTGTTTTCATTTTTTCCTAAATAAGGAGCCGCGGCTTTGGTAACAAACATCATCGATGTTAGGTTGATGTCCATTACTTTGTGCCAAAACTCCGCTTCCATTTCATGCAACATTTTACGTGCAACAAGGGAACCTGCATTGTTGATTAGTATGTCTAAACCACCAAATACTTCCATGGTCTTTTCTACCATTGCAATGGCATCTGCTTCTTTTGTTAAGTCACCACTTATAGCTACCGCTTTTAGTCCTTTATCAGTTGCGTATGCTACCAATTCGTTTGCTGTATCTGCACTCGAAAAATAGTGGATAGCAACATTAGCGCCATTATCTATAAAGTGTCTTGTGATAGATTCTCCAATTCCTTGAGCGCCAGCAGTGATAAGCACGTTTTTACCAGTTAGTTTATTGTTGTTTTTCATGATATTCCTAAATTAATAGATTTGATAGTTGTAGTGCAAGTACTAGTGGCGACTAAACACTATTTAATTTTCTTTTTGTAAATATAATTAAACCTTTATAATAGCCTGATGTTCCGTAAATAAAAATCAGATATCAAGCGATCCAGGCTTTTATTTTAGAATAAATTTTTGGATTGCTTAACAAGTCTAAATGATTACTCTCAAAAACGATCCAGATATTTTCCTTCTTGAAATTTAAATTTTTCTCTGGATTTTTATGTTGTCCTAAAGCGCTTTTTACGCCCACCATATGGTCTCCTAATAATTTCGGGATACCAGATTTATTATTTTTACCTGCAACGGCTGCTATGCTGTAGCAATCTACTTTTTTAGGTAATGGAACATGTTGCCTTTGATCTTTTTGCATTTCAAAGCGATCCCTATTTTGCCAATCGGTGTCTAATAGGTTTCCGTATCTTAAATCGGTAACACCTGCGCTTCTAATTTTTCCTAATCTAGCGAAAGGTTTTGCGTAGGGAACCGCTTCTAAAATAACATCTAGATAATTTCCTGCTTTTTCTAATGGCGCACCATGATGTGGTGTACCGAGAAAAACAATTTTTTTAAGCTGTTTTGTCCATGCTTTTTTTTGTTGTTGGCCATAATGTATTGCGCTTCTAGAAACTAAACCTCCCATACTATGTGCGATAATTATTAGTTCTTCCACAGGAACCGGCCAATGCAGTACCAATTCTTCTAATAGTTCATTAAATTTTTGTCCGTTAGTAGAAATATGAAGACCACTATTATACTGTATATAAATGGGTGTTTTTTCTAAGTCTTCTGCGAATACCTTTCCGTGATTATGTTCTTTTCTAGTCCATTGCATAGCATTCATACAAGAACCATGAACCATCAAAATAATTTTTCCGTGGATAACAGGATATGCTTTTGTAATACTTTTTTTATCTAGAGGAATTGCCTTTCCTTCGTTTCTAAATTGCATAGTAATGCATAAAGGATTTTTCGTTTTTTCTAAATAGTCCCCAATAATTCCGTTTAAAACGGATTGTAATACATCCCTTTCTTCGGTACTTTTTATTTTTCCACTAACGGAAACAAATTTGCCTAAAGCTATATCTACAAGACTACCAATACGTCTAGTGCTCCATCGCATATTTTTATACGCGATTCCTGAAATATTGGTAATAAGATGTTGTATTGGAGTTGAAGGTAAAAATGGTGGATGCACCACTCTTTTATGCATAGATTCTACCAAGTCGGTAACTCCTATGGTGGCATCTGTAATTAAACGACTAATACCTTGTAATTTGGAATCTGCATTTTTTTTGTTTGCCATTTAAGTTTTTATAAAGGAAAGCTTTATGTGTTTGATCTCTGAAATAGAGACACATACCCTTACCTAAACAAATATAAGAAAATTAAACATCTATAATATCTTGATACTCTTCAAAAAAGGCTTCAAATTGATGCATGTTTTCATTAAAGAAGACCATAACTTCTTGCCATGTATTTTTGTTATGGATAGATACTTTTTTATCTAAAGGAACATAAATACGTGAAATTTCTTTGCCGTTTTCTAAAAAGTACTCTTCTTCAAAAATAGCATCTGCCAAGTATTCGTTATGCAAAATAGATTTTAAGGATTGTAATTTTTCCCAATAGGTAATTCGGTTTTCTAAATCGTCTTCGAGATCTAGAGCGACTAAAGCTGTTTTGTTATCAAAATGGAATTTAAAAGTAAAACCTTTTATTTTGGTATTATATAAGAGCCACTTTCTAGGAAATGATTTCCCAAAACTGGTCCAAAATAATTGTTTTATTTGTCTGGATTCTTCTTTAGAGTACATAGTTTTTTCATTTCCGCGAAGGCGGAAATCTTATGATTTTAGTTTTGTTAAAAATTGTTTTTTAGCTTAACTCCATTTAATTTACTTTTTTATTCTTCAAAATTATTTGAAAATTTAAAAGATTTCTGCCTTCGCGGAAATTAAAACGTATCAAACAAAATAAGCAATCGTAATTGCTGCTACAATAGTTATTAGTTTGGTAACATTAAATTTATGATCTTCATTACTTTCAAATAAAATAGTAGTAGAAATATGTAAAAAGATACCAATTACTATGGCCGAAATCTCAAAATAATAATCTTGAATAAACGTGAATTTTTCTGAAAGGAAAACACCAAAAGGTGTCATAAATGCAAACAAAATTAAGAAAAAAGCAACCTTTGCTTTTGGTAATTGGGAAGCAAAAAAGAACGTAGCAAGTATAATAGCAACGGGCAGTTTATGGATTATAATGCCATATAATAAACTACTATGGTTGTGAATTGGTATACCTTCTAAAACGCTATGAATACTTAAACTTATAAATAATAACCAAGGAAAAGCGGTGGCACTTTTATCTAAATGTACGTGTCCATGTTCTGCGCCTTTAGAGAAAAATTCTAAAACTATTTGAAGCAAAATACCAATCATTATAAACAAACCTATTGGCTTGTTGGTATGTTGGTACACTTCTGGTAAAAAATTAAAAACAGTTATAGATAAGAGGAAAGCGCCACTAAAAGCGAGTAATAATTTTAAGTTTTTGTTTTGCGTTGGTTTTAAAATTAAAACAAAGGCATACCCTAAAAGCACACTTAATATTGGTAATAATATGTTTTGCATCTATTTAAAGAAATATTTAATTTAAAGACTCTTCGACTGCGCTTAGAGTACCCGTTTCAATAATGGTTACATGTAATGTGGCTTATCGACTCGATTATTTAAAAATCATAATTAATCTTTCGCTTTGTTTCGCATGAAACTTATTGAGTTTAAAATCGCCAAATACGTCTAATAAATACACGCCAGCTTGATCAAAAAGAGTTTCAAAATCCGCTAAAGTAAATCCTCTTACACGTTCTTGAAAATTATAAGCTTCGCCATCGACAGTAAAAGAAATATCTTTAATAATATACCCATCAACAACGCTTCGTTTTTGAGTGAAGGCAATACCTTCGACCGTTTTTACATCTTCAGCTACTAAGTGGTCTATTACGTATTCACTATTCATAAAATCGATAACACCAAAACCAAATTCGTTTAATTCCGATTTAATAGCTTTTATGGTATTTAAGTTATCTTCTTCTTTATCAAAATAACCAAAACTGGTAAACAAATTAAAAACGGCATCAAATTGATGTTCGTAAGGTGTACTCATGTCATGCACATTAAAGTGCAAGGTTTCATTTTCAAACTGTTTGGCATGCGCTATGCTATTTTCCGATAAATCTACTCCAGTTACTGTGTAGCCTAAAGTATTTAAATAGACCGAATGTCTACCTTTTCCGCAGGCAAGATCTAATATTTTTCCACCTTCTGGAATATTTAAATAATCGGTAAGATTATCCATAAACTGTTGCGCTTCTGTATAATCTCTGTCTTTGTAAAGAATATGGTAAAATGGCGAATCAAACCAAGAAGCAAACCATTCTTTTTTGCTTTTTATCATGTATTGTTATATATCAGCACAAAAATAATCTATTTTTGCAATCTATTTGTCGAAAAACATGGAGAATAATTTTAAAATGCTAGCCAAAACTTTATTTGGCTTTGAAGAGATATTAGCAAAAGAGCTAACTCAATTAGGTGCGCAACAGGTAAAAATTGGCGTGAGAAGCGTTACTTTTGTTGGAGATAAGGGCTTTATGTATAAAGCGAACTTAGGCTTGCGTACGGCAATTAAGATTTTAAAACCTATTAAGACTTTTAGAATTGTCAATGAAGAAGACTTGTACAAACAAGTGTACAAAATGGATTGGAGCGAATACATGAAGTCTTCTGGTACTTTGGCGATTAGTTCTACCGTAAATTCTACGCAGTTTACACACTCACAATATATTTCTTTAAAAACGAAAGATGCGATTGTAGACAAATTTAGAGATACTACTGGCGAAAGACCAAATATAGATTTGCGTTTTCCAGATTTAAAGGTAAATGTGCATATCGATAGACAAATGTGTACGCTTTCTTTAGATGCATCTGGAGAATCATTACATAAACGTGGTTATAAAACAGCAACCAATATTGCACCAATTAACGAAGTACTTGCTGCGGGTTTAATTATGCTTTCTGGTTGGGATGGACAAACCGATTTTATGGACCCAATGTGTGGTTCTGGAACCATGCTTGTAGAAGCTGCTATGATTGCATGTAACATACCACCAAACTTGATGCGAAAGGAATTTGGTTTTGAGCGTTGGAGTGATTGGGATGTAGAACTTTTTGAAAAAATTGAAGAATCTCTATTAAGCAAAACTAGAGATTTTCATCATAGATTACTTGGTTTTGATAAATCACCAAGTGCTGTAGCAAAAGCAAAAGAGAATTTGAAAAATGCGCATTTAGACGAATTTGCTACCATTAAACACGAAGATTTCTTTAAAACGCGAAAAGGAGGAGACGAAAAACTACACATGGTTTTTAATCCGCCATACGGAGAGCGTTTAGATAATTTAGATATCGAAGATTTTTACGGAAAAATAGGGGATACCTTAAAACAAGGTTATCCAGGAACAGATGCATGGCTAATTACTTCTAATATAGAAGCTTTAAAGTTTGTAGGCTTACGACCTTCACGAAAAATAAAAGTATTTAATGCGAAACTAGAAGCGCGTTTGGTGAAATACGAAATGTATGCCGGTAGTAAAAAAGGGAAGTATATGAATCCAGATGAAGATTAGTTTTTAGCGAACTATCTTTGGTTTTGGATCGCTATCATTCCATTATTTACTAACTTCTGGGAATTCTAAGAAAAGTTGATCTACTAAAGTGGTAATGTGCTTTCGTAAAGCATGTTTCGATTTGTCTAGTTCACATGGAATTGTAGCTTGCCATATTACTTGATTTTTTTCGATATCGGAAACATACAGAATGAGTGTTTCTTTGGTGTATATAACAGCATTTATAGTACAGGTTCTCCAATAGTCAAATTCATTGTCTAATTCACAGTTTTTCACAAAGGTTTCTTCTTCCGTTATGGCAATTTTAAAACCAGCTTGTAATTGCGGACTAAAGACATTGGTTCTGTAACCTAATGCAGTCATGTTCTTGTCAACTTCGCCCGCAATTAATTCACGAACATACGTATTATCTAGGTTTGGATATTTGGTATTGTCTACTTGAAAATCATCCAAGCAAAGCATAAAGGTTTCGTAGTAGTTAAAATCTACTTCTTCATCATATTCGGATATAATATCTATGGTTGCTGCACAACCAAATAAAAGAAGAAAAGTAAAAAGACTTAAAATTTTTAAAGATTTCATATTATAAATTTATATAACATAAAGGTCTTTGATTAGTAGTTATTTAACTATGATATTTGTCAGCTTCCTCGTTTTTATACTAATATTTTTCTTGAAGTATTTGTGTGTGATGCGCTACATGATGTGCGGTCCACATAATAATTTCTCTTACTGGCATTTTTCCCATTAAAGGATGTGGTAAGATATACGTGTCTAGTTGTTTATCACTCCAGCGTTTTAAGGTTTTGTATTGTAGTTTTTTGCTTTCTACTTGTAGTATATTCAGTATGTATTCCTTTTCGCTTAAAGTGGGTACTTTCATGTTTTGCGATCCCTTAAAGGTTTTGCCTTGTGCGCTAACTAGTCGTTCTTGGTAGCGTTTTACAATAGCATCATAATCTCTTAATGCTCTATTTGCTTTGCCAAATTTAAATTTCAATAAAAATTTAGGCATGCTTAACGCATCGTTTAAGGGTTTTATACTTTGTAGTAAATGCAATGCTTGTTGTCCGGATGTCCATTTTCCTTCCGGACCTTCTTGCCATTTATGATCTTCTTGATTTTGCAACCAACCTATAAGTGTACTATGTTTTTCTTGTAGATTACTTACAATATCTTCTTTGTTCATGGTCTTATCCTTTTTTAAATAAAGGAATAAGGTAAGAAATATTATAGCCATAACCTACACCAAAACTACTACCATCATAGGTTCTGTTATAGCCAGGAACGTATAGGTTTTCGAAGTTATTTGGCTGGTCTTGACTAATCATGTTTTTTAGTTGTGCATTAATACCTATAAATAAGTTAGGTAATACTTCGGCTTTAATACCAATTATTAGTTCGGCCCAAATAGCAGTTAAGCCGCTAAATTTTTCTGGATCATTAGAAATTTCAGGTTCCCAATATTGCTCTTGTGAATATACCGCATAGCTATTTCTTGTTTGGCTAAAAGTACTTGCTCCAACACGCAAACCACCATAAATCATGTTGTGCATACCAAACCAATTGGTATATGAATTATAATCTATTCCTGCTTTAAAATAAGAACCAGAAGCTGTAGCATTCACATAGTCGTTACCTAGCGTTCTTTCTTCGGTACCAAGTTCTCCAGCAACATAGATACGTTTGGTTAGCCTAAAATCTGCCATGATTTCAAAACCTTTATAGTCATCATCCAGAGCGGTTCTTATTAGCTTGCTTAAATCACCACCTACACGAAGTCCGTATTTTTGAGTGTGTTTAATCGAATCTTTTTTTGCTTTAGCAATACTATCATTTTGTGCATTTGCAGACACACAAAATAGCATGAAAAAGACAAGAATATTAATGGAAAAGGTAAAAGTGCGCTTCATCTTCATTGCTAATAGGTTCGTTATCTGTGGTTGATACTATATTGTTTATCCATTTGTCTCCATCGTCTACAACGCTAATAGTAACATTTTCAAAAACCGTTTTATAGCCACATGCTTTAGATACATATTCTAGTTTTGTATTATAAGAAACGGTAATGGTATCTGGGTTTCCTGTTACAACATCATCTGTATCTATTTCATAGTTGTTGTATAGTATATACTGTGTTGTATTTTCTGTGGTTTTTAAAGGTAAATATACACTGCTTGCAGTAACAATATTATAACCACTTAAAACGTCGTCATTACCAACACCTTGTACTCTAAACTTCGTTACGTTTTTTAAATTTTCAGTATTAGAACTATTATAGAACTCTATAAATAAACGAGCTGTTGTAGAAGTTTCATCCGAGCATATATCGTCTTTTTCGCAGCTTAAAAAAGCGACAAAAGCAATAAGAATTGGGATTACAATATATTTTAATTTTTTCATATTTATTTTCCGTGTAAACGAAAATCTAATTAAATTAATAATTAACGTTTCTCTAAAAGTACCACGGTTTCTACGTGTGCTGTGTGTGGAAACTGATCTACTAAACTTATTTTTTTAATGTAATATCCTGCCTGCATCAAGGTTTCGGTATCCCTTGCTTGTGTTGCAGGGTTACAAGATACATAAACCATTCTATCTGCATTCAAATCAATAATTTTCCGAAGTGTTTTAGGTGCTATTCCTGCACGCGACGGGTCTAAAATTATAGTTCTTATTTTTTCTTTATATTCTGGGTGCTCGAGTAAAAATTTTCCAACATCTGCAGCAAAAAAGGTTAAACCATCAATGTTATTCCTTTTGGCATTTTTCTTAGCGTCTTCAATTGCTGAAGCAACAATATCCACACCAACTATTTTTGTGTTTTTAGATTTTGAAGCAATAATCTGCCCAATGGTTCCTGTTCCACAGAATAAATCCATTACAATAGTATTGTCAATCGCTTCTTTGTTTTCTAACGCGTAATCCACTACTTTGGTATACAATCGCTCTGCGGATTTGGGATTGGTTTGAAAAAAACTTTTCATACTAATCTCAAAGTTTAAATCTAAAAGCTCTTCAATAATTTTATCTTTTCCGTAAACTAAATCGATACTTCCTGTAGTTGCAATAGTTCTATCTCCAGTTTCATCATTAATAGTATGTAAAAGTCCAGCGACTCTGTTTCCAAATAATTCCACTAAAAAGTTCGAAAATTTGGTTAAGTCAAATTTTGGTAAATCGTAAGAAGTAGTTACTAAATTGAATAAAAGCTCATTGGTTTTGTAGGATTTACGTACCACTAAGAAACGGAAGAATCCTTCTCTTTTTGGGCCATGCCAAGGTGCTAATCCAGTTGCTTCACAGTAGGCTTTAATCTGGATAAGATGGTCTTCAAATTCTTTATCGAACAATCCGCTATCTTTATCTAAGTTTTCACCACACCACCAAGTTCCTCGTTTCTTAAAACCTAATGTAAATTCATCCACATCGGTTTTTTCTTCTCTATCGTATCCGATAGCAGAGAAGCTATATTCCATCTTATTTCTATAATGGAAGTCGTTAGGTGAAGTAATAAACTCATCAAATAAATCTTCAATA
>JAGPUY010000456.1 GCA_018067265.1 Oceanihabitans sp.
TTTCATTAAAAAGGTTGCTAGCCAATTACCAAAAACTTGTTGTGGTGTCATAGAACCTAATTCACGAAGTTCTTTTACTCGTGCTCCAACTACAAAATCTATATTGTCTTCTACGATTGGTTGTATTATTTTGGTTAGTTCTTCTGGGTAATCGCTATAGTCACCATCCAGAAAAACAACAATATCTGGTTTGCTTTCTTGTTTCGAAATGTAATCCATTCCTTTTAAGCAGGCATAACCATAGCCTTTTCTGTTTTCGGTTAAAACGGTTGCTCCAGCATTTTTTGCGTTAGCTTCTGTAGCATCTGTGGAATTATTGCTAATAACAATAACTTCATCTACAATTTCAGGAATGTCATGAATAACATTCGCAATGGAGTCTTGTTCGTTATAAGCAGGTATTATTACTTTTATTTTGGGCATTTACTTAAGATCACTTAATTTATTTTCTCTTTTAAAAGCGGCCAAATCGGTCCACGTTTTAATTTTTTTTCCTTCTAAAAATTTACTGGCAGCAACTAGCTTCTCGTTTTTATACATCAAGCAATAGCCGTTTTTTTGATTGTCTTTTAATTGACATCTATGATTCACTTTCCCCATAAGATCATAAAACAACCACCAATCTTCTTTTTTTCCGTTCACAAAATGGCCTTCTTTTTCTTTGGAGCCATTGTTTTTGTAAAAGGTCCAATATTTGGTTTCTAGTCCTGATTTGTAATAGCCTGTTTTTTCTTGTTTTCCATTATTGAAATAATAAATCCAAAAACCATCTTCTTGTCCGTTTTTAAAAAGACCTTCCGATTTTAGGGTGCCATTTTGGTAATAGTTTTTCCAGTATGCTGTTGGTTTTCCATTTGCAAAGTTACCTTCTTTTTTTAGTATACCATTAAAATGATAGAATTTCCAATAATTGTTAAAAATACCTTTGTTGTAATTCCCTTTGTGCATTAGATTCCCATTGGTATAATAGGTTTCCCAGCAGCCTATTTCTAATCCATTTTCATAATGACCAAACTTGTTTCGTGTCTTATCTTTAAAGAGGTACATCCAAAATCCAGATCGTTTTCCTTTTAAAAAATGACCTTCGGCTTCTAGGTTTTTATTTTCGAAATAAAATTTCCAAAAGCCATCTTCTAGATTTTCATTAAATACGCCTGCTTTTTCTATGTTTCCGTTTGGATGATAGAATTTCCAATATTCGATTTTAAGGTTGTTTTCTATCCAACCTTCCGCTTTTATTGTACCATTGTTATAATATGTTTTGGAGTAGGTTTTTTCCGCGAAAGCGTTACAACTTACCAGCAATATTAATATAAATAGTATTTTTTTCATTTAAAGTTTAATCGGAATCAGGTATAGATACAGGAACTTAATTTTTATTTAATAAGTCCATAAGGTCTACATCGTTACCTAATAATACTTCAGTCGGATTAATTCTTCCATCCATACTATCATTCTCTAATTTTAATACACCTCTTGGGCAAACTGCGCTACAAACACCGCAACCAACACAACTGGAACGTACTATGTTTTCTCCTTTTTGCGCATAGGCACGGACATCAATTCCCATTTCACAACTGTTAGAGCAATTCCCACAAGATATACATTGTCCGCCATTGGTTGTAATTCTAAATCTAGAGAATAAACGTTGTTGGATTCCCATAATAGTTGCCATTGGACAACCCATTCTGCACCAAGTTCTATTTCCTAAAATAGGATAGAATCCAGTACCGATAACTCCAGAAAATATAGAACCAATTCCGAAACCATAAAAGCTTCGTAATGCGCTATCAAAATTATACGAGTTTTGGTTTAAGCCGAAAGAAAAATAACTAGCATTAATTTTTATCTGACTTAAGTCAAAGAAAGAAAAGAATACCAAGAAAGCAATGGTTAAAATATAAAAACCAATCGCTCCTTTAAAAGCACTTTTGTTTAATTCTTCTCTTTTAAAATACAGTATTCCTGCAAGTAAAACGGTTAAGAATACACCAATACTAATTAAGAATACGCTTTTTGTAAACCAATACTTTTCAGAATCATAACCTAAATAAGTCGAAATTACGGCTACTGTTGTTACTACCGAAAACACAAGGACAGAATTAATCATCCATCTTTCCAATTTCCATGCTTTAGTACCTTTATCACTTAAGTGTCTAAACGCATCTCCTGCTGTTTCTGCTAATCCACCACAACCACAAACCCAAGAGCAATACCAGCGTTTACCGTATTTGTAGGTTAAGAATGGGGAAATAACAAAAATCATTACCACACCTAAGATTAAGAAAAACAAACCAACAGTTTGTGCATTTATAAATTGGTCTACTCGCCATTGATCAAACGCATAGTAGTTTAAAGGCCACATATTTTTAAGATCATTATATGGTAGGGAGAAGTCATCGGAATTTAAACGCGCCATTAATTCGGGAATCACAAAGGCAAATGCAGTTTGAAAAAACATTACCGATGCGGTACGTAATTGCTGGTAGCGGTTGTGTCTATATTTTAGCATAAACTTATAACCGAAAGCTAAAATAGCGACGGTATATAAGGTTCCGTAAACAAACCATTGGCTTGCGTTATTACCGCTTAACAGGTTGCTTAACGGATCGAAAAGCGCAACTAAACCAGTATTTGCTGCACCATCGACTCCTAATCCCAAGTATTTGGGAAAGAAATAAAGTACGATATAAAATGTCGTTAAAAAAATACCTAATGCCCAACCAAGAACACCTCGTGAGGATATGGATTTAAACCAAGTACCATCGTTTTTTATACCTTCTAATTTGGTGAGGTACGCTTCTCTAGAGTATATAATGGTTCCGCCAATAACCAAACCTAAGGATATGGCTAAGAAAACCGGCCTATTAGGAAAGTCTACATTAAATACAGCGAGAAGTAGTATAAATAATCCAACCAAACCAGCAGCTAAGGCTATTTTTTGTTTTGTAGTTATATTTAAGGCATCTGGTGTTGCCAAAGACATACTGTGATCTATTTTATTGCTCATTATTTTGGGGTTATGCTGTTTGTAATTGGTTGGTGTAAGCAGCTAGAATGTCTTTTTCAAAATGCTTATAAAATTCTGGGTCAAAGTTGGCTTGAGGTAGATTTTTCATGACGTAATCTACATCGCGTTTTTCGGTTAGCCAACGATCAAATATTTCATGACGCATTCTAATTCCGAAGGTATTAATACCTAAAAAGGTATTGTTTGTAGTGTCGTAACATACGGTGATGCATTTGGTGTCATCTTCGTGTTTCCAATGAAAATGCGCTTCATTTTCTCTTGGTTTTGCATATACCCAACCATACGTTTGGTATTCGATATCTAAGAATTTAGCCGAGTTAAACCAATGTCCAGGTTTGTATTCTCGTCTATTCCCACAAATGGTTTGTGCTAAAGTTTCTCCCATCATTCTACCAGTATACCAAACAGCTTCAATAGGTCTGCGTTCTCCAATACCACTATCTCGTTGTTCGGCACAATCGCCAATCGCATAAACATCTGGGATGTTTGTTTCTAAATGTCTGTTGACTAAAACACCTCTATTGATTTCAATAGTGGAAGATTTAATAAAATCGATATTTGGCGAAACACCTGCAGTTAAACCAACAACATTACAGTCTATTTCTTCTCCGGTTTCGGTAATAACTACCGATTTTACTTTTCCGTTTTCATCCGATTTAATTTCTTTTAAATTGAAACCTAAACGCAAATCGATATGGTGATTTTTTATATGTCTATTAATCATAGCACTTTCACCTTCTGGTAAAACACCGTTCCAAAAGCTGTTTTCTCTAACTAAAAATGTTACAGGAATACTTCTAGAATTAAGCATTTCGGCTAATTCAATTCCTATTAATCCGCCACCAACAATAACCGCACGTTTACACGTTTTGTTATCTGGCGCATTGCGTTCTATGCTATCTAAATCTTGTTTGCTATATAAACCTTGCGCACCTTCTAGATCTTGCCCTGGCCAACCAAACTTGTTAGGTTTACTTCCAGTTGCAATTACTAATGTGTCGTATTGTAAGCTGTCGCCTTCTTCAAATTGCAGTGTTTTTGAAGCTGTTTCTATAGATTTTACAAAACCTTTTTTTAATTCGATGTTGTTTTTTTTCCAAAACGAATTCTCATAAGGTTGTGTATGCTCAAACTTCATATGTCCCATGTATATGTACATTAGTGCAGTACGCGAGAAAAAGTAATCTGTTTCGGCAGAGACGATAGTGATCTTTTTATTGGAGTTTTTTCGAATATGTCTGGCTACTGTTACGCCGGAAATTCCATTTCCTATAATAACTACATGTTCCATATTTTAGTTTGGTTTTTTAATTCTATTCTGATTAGGTCGTGATACAAGATAAAAACTTAATTGGAAGTAAGTATTTAGAATAGATATAAACTACGTGGCTTTGTAAGGTTTTTTCAAGCAAGGAGACGAGAGTTTTTTTAATATTTTTTTGAAAGTTTCTAGAGGTGTTTTAGACTGAAGCCAAAGTTATACCGATTTGGAGGAGATTTTTTTCTGATTTTTTTCGGAATAATAGAAAAGAATTAAAACATATTAAAATGAAAAAAATAATAGTAGTAGCATTAATTTTATTAGGAGGTCTTTCCGCGAAAGCGCAAAACTTAGAAACCTTTTTTACACAAGCGGATGCTTTTTTTAAAGCAAATGTATTAAACGGAAAAGTGGCGTACGATGCGATTAAAAAAGATACCAAATCTTTAGATGCCGTTTTAAAAATAGCCGAAGGAATTACGGTTTC
>JAGPUY010000002.1 GCA_018067265.1 Oceanihabitans sp.
TTTAATACGAAAACTATTAGTAGTGATAACAGCCAGATACCGGACATCCTTATTTCTTGGGATTTCACACAGGTAAATAAAAAAGAACAACTATCATTAGCTATTGAAGTTCAACCTCTTAATGCCTGTTGGAATAAATTGAACGGCAGCAATCGTTCTGAAAAAATCACTCGTAACATAAAAGATTTTTCTGAGAATTATAAGAGCAATCTTACTTTGGGATTTTCAGAACTAAATAGCAAATGCTTTAAATGGCGCGCCAAAATAGATACTAACTCAGAAACAAACTACACGGAGTGGCAATTTTCTAGTTTCCTATAATGGAACAACAACCCTAAAACAGCATAAACATGAAAAAAATTACACTTCTACTTATATGTAGCTTTTTTATACAAACCACTTTTTCTCAAGGAAACTCGGTAGCGACTGCAGACCAATTTTGTTCTGGAGGCTCTGGATTAGTATTTCCAAATGTTACAGGAAACCCAAATGATACAGATGTAGGTTGCCTGTACAGTATTCCAAACCCTGCCTATTATTTTCTGCAAATAGAACAACCTGGCGATCTATTCTTTACCATTTCTCAAGAAACTGCTACAGGAACAGGTTTAGATGTTGATTTTATTTCTTGGGGACCATTTCCTTCACTTGCCGCAGCCAATGCAGCCATTACATTAACTGCCTGCACCCCAACAGCATGCCCCAATAACACTACTAACCCAACTTTTTACCCTTATGCCACAGACGACATAACAGATTGCAGTTTTAGCATAGCACCTACGGAAGATATGACGATTAATAGTGGTTTATCTGGTCAAATCTATGTTGTATTAATAACAAACTTCAGTGATAACCCAGGTTTTATAACACTACAACAAACAGGAGGTACAGGAACTACAAGTTGCGCAGACATTCCTGTGTGTGGTGGGAATTTTTACGATTCTGGAGGAAATGCAGGAAGTTATTCTAACAATGAAACAACTACCACAACTATTTATCCAGATACTGTTGGAGGCACGGTTACCTTAGATTTTACAACCTTTAATGTACTTTCTGGTGACAATTTAACAGTATATAATGGTCCCGATAACACCTTTCCAAGTTTAGGCGCAGTAACAAGTGCTCCTGCATCCTTTAGCTCTACAGACGCAACAGGAACATTAACATTTGTATTTACCAGTAACGCTTCAGGTGTAGGTACAGGATGGGAAACAGATGTTACATGTACTACGCCGCCACCTCCTCCAACTTGTGGCACGAATTTTTATGACATAGGAGGAAACTCTAGAGATTATCTAAATAACGAAACTACAACTACGACTATCTCCCCAACCGCAACTGGAGGTACTGTCACCGTGGATTTCACCGCATTTAACATACTCGTCGGAGATGTATTAACCGTATATGATGGCCCAGATGCTACTTCCCCAAGTCTTGGCAATGTAACTACTGCCCCTTCCTCTTATACTTCCACTAATGCGTATGGAGATCTAACCTTTGTTTTCACAAGTAATAGCTCAGGTACAAGTGATGGATGGGAAGCCGATGTTTCTTGTACCATACCCCCAACTTGTAGCTCTTTCTTTTTTGATAGTGGTGGCTCTACAGGAAGTTATACAAACAACGAATTAACAACAACCACCTTCTACCCAGATATTGCAACAGACGCCGTTACTGTTACTTTTACATTATTTAATCTAGAATTTGCTGACGATTTATATGTCTATGATGGTCCAAATAACACATCAACTCTACTAGGCGTTTTTAACGGTACAACAGTTCCCGGCCCTTTTACATCGTCTCATCCAACAGGCGCATTAACCTTTGTTTTTGATAGTGATAGCTCCGTAACTTACGATGGTTGGGAAGCTAGCATTTCTTGCGCACCCTATGTTCCTCCAGTTGTCTGCGGAACAACATTTTACGATAGTGGTGGTGCCGGCGCAAATTACTCAAATGATGAATTAACCACTACAACTTTCATTCCTGATATTCCCGGAACCTCTGTAACAGCAACATTTACAACGTTCAATACAGAAGCAGGTTACGATGAATTATCGGTATACGATGGTCCTAATGCCACCTACCCTTTACTTGGGACTTTTTCAGGAACTGTAATCCCAGGTACTTTTACATCATCCGATCCATCGGGCGCACTAACTTTTGTTTTTGATAGTGATGTTTCCGGAATCCGATCTGGTTGGGCAGCAGATATTACTTGTACAACAGATGTACCTACTTGCGGGGAAACTTTTTACGATAGTGGCGGTGTTGGCGGAAATTATGGAAACAGTGAAAATGAAACAACTACAATCACACCATTAAATGTTGGAGATGCTGTCACCACAACTTTTACAGCCTTTAATCTTGCTGTTGGAGACACTTTAGAAGTTTTTGATGGAGCAACGTCCTTAGGGACATTTACAGGAACTACGATCCCAGGCCCCTTTACAGCAACAAATCCTTCTGGTGCATTGACTTTTACTTTTACAAGTAATGGAAGTGCTACACAATCTGGTTGGGCTGCAGATATTACCTGTAGTATTCTTTGTAACATGACAATAACAGAAACAACTAGCCCAATTGGAGCAGATGATTGCACCTTAATTTACACCGAACTTATTGCGACTGCTTCTGGCGGCGCAGGCGGAACAAACACCCTATTCTCTGATGATTTTAGTAGTGGGATTTCTGGATGGACAGTCGTAAACGCAACAACAAACACACAATGGTTAAACTCCCCTACTTCAAATGCTGGAGGAACAGCTTCAGAAGCTTTTTTAGAATGGGATACCGGATTTGATAATGGCACTTGGACACTAACTTCTACCTCCATCAACATTAATACCTATACAAATTTACAACTAGATTTAAGACATGCTTTTAATTGGTATAGTGCAGCTTATCCGCATTCCATTTATATTGAAACCTCTCCGAATAATGCCACATGGACTACTCACCACAATGTTAACCCAGTAAATGCAGATATTGCAGCAACTAACTTAAATTTAGATATTTCGGCACAAGATGGTAATCCAACACTCTATATTAGGTTTCGTTTTACTGGAGAAACATTTGGTATGATTTCTTGGTCTATTGATGACGTAGTAGTATTTGGTGACGCACCTATAATTCCACAAATAACATGGGCCCCAATTGCTGGATTATATACAGACACAGCATTAACTACTCCTTATACCGGTGGGTTTACCGACATTGTTTACGCTGCTCCCAATGGCACACAAACATATACAGCTACAGATCAAAATAACTGTACTATAGATGCTACTGTTACCCGAAATAGTAAAATTTGGATGGGTTACATCGACAATAATTGGTACATCGATGGCAACTGGCAACCTAATGGCGTGCCAACTGCTAGTAACTGCGTATTAATACCAGATATTGCAATTTCTAATTTTGATGAACCAATTGCCGACATTATAAATTTAATACCATTACCACCACAACCCGCATACGCTTTAAATCTAACAGTAGCGCCTACAGCAAACCTAGAAGTTGGAACAGAAACCGCTCTAATTGTAACAGATTGGGTGCATCTGGACGGCACCATCGACATTAGAGATTCTGGGAGTTTAATTCAAATTACTGATGGCGCAACAAACGTGAATAACAACACTGGAAACGGAACTATTAACATGCAAAGAACGGCCACAATCGCAAGCTCCTATGACTATATTTATTGGTCATCTCCTGTAGAAGGGTTTGGAGTTTCTAATGTTTCTCCTGGATCGACTTTAATATATGAGTGGATTCCAACTATTGCAGGAAATGGCGCTGGAAATTACGGGAACTGGCAAGCTACCACCGAAAACATGATAAACGGCAAAGGGTACATCATTAGAAATGTAGTAGGAACACCTACGCCATCCACTCCAGAATTTATTGGTAAGCCAAACAATGGTATTATCACCAAAGCTATTACTAGAGGAACATATACCGCAGGGGATTACCTAGGCGGAGGAACTACTATTGCAACTAGATTGGATGATAACTGGAATTTAATAGGAAATCCATATCCATCCGCTATTTCTGCCGACACTTTTATTGCAACAAACGCTGCTGAAATAACAGATGACATTGATCCTTCCATAAGCGGTACCGTATACCTATGGAGACATCTAGCCACACCAAGCAATGCAATTAATGACCCTTTTTATGAAGACTTTGTGTACAATTATAATCCTAACGATTATATTGCCTATAACACTACCGGTTCTAATCCTTCTGGTTTTGGGAGCCATATAGCAGCTGGACAATCCTTCTTCGTACTCATGGAAGATACTGCTCCAGTAAACTCTAATGTTACCTTCAATAATACCATGCGTAATGCGGCACTTAACAACAGTCAGTTTTACAGAGAATCTAATGAAGTAAATCGCGATTCAAACATAGAAAAACATAGAATTTGGTTAGATTTAATTTCACCTAACAACACTGCAAACTCCATATTAGTTGGTTACGTAGCAGGAGCATCCAATAATTTGGACAGACTTTATGATGGATTTGAATTAAGCGAAACGAGCACTAGATTCTATTCTATCATTGAAACGGAAGCATTTGGAATTCAAGGAAGAGCACTTCCTTTTGAAAATACCGACTTGGTACCGCTAGGAATAGTAATTCCTGAAAATGGAAATTATTCCATTGCCATAAACACGTTAGATGGTTTATTTCAAAATACAGATCAAGCTATTTTCATAGAAGACACGTACACCAATACGATACACAATTTACGTATTAACCCTTTCAGCTTTAATATAGATGCAGGCACTTATAATGACAGATTTATATTAAGATATACAGATCAAGCTTTAAGCATAGACGAATATGAAGTATCTGGATTAGAAATTTTAGCGCCAAGCAACTCCTATATTAAAGTAAAATCGGGAAATAGCACCATTAAAACGGTGGTAGTTTATGATCTTTTAGGAAGAATTCTAATTAACAAAACAGAAATTAATGCTTCAGAGATTCGTTTTAATAATCCCAATTTCTCGGAAGGAACCTATATGGTTAAAGCAATACTTTCCAGCGGAAAACAAAAAATTCAGAAAGTAGTTTTAAAACATTAATAATACTTTACAAAATTCCAAAGAGACCTTAATTTTAAATAATTAAGGTCTTTTTCATTTATATAAGCTTCTCTTTCAAAGGAAATATTTCTATACGCTTGCTGCCAATTTCGACATCCAATAAACCGCACAAAAAACTCCAAAAAATACAAGATATAAAACGGAACAATCAACAATTCTAACTGTTGTCTTAAATGAATTTTCTCGTGATTTAATAAAACAATATCCTCCTTTAAACTTCTATATTTTAAAAATATAAAAGGAAAAATGGCTATTCCCGTATATCCTTTAGGAACCATATATTTTGAAATAAAAATCATATTTTATACCATTCAAAAATCAATCCAAATTACATTATATTTGTCCTATTACGTCTGTTTTAAAATTGTCAAATCAATAATTTGAATTATTTTTTGACTAAACAAGGAATAAAATAGCAGCACAGTATTAGCTATGGTTATTTTTTAAGAGGCAGAATAGGCTAAAAAGAAACAGCATTATTATGATTATTTTAAATGTAGATTTAATATCCAAATGAAGAAATTTATACCTCTTGAAGAAGGCGATTATTACCTAACCCCCGAAGGCTACAAATGCTTTACAGCGCAATACCATTTAAAACGTGGTTACTGTTGCGAAAGCGGTTGCAGACATTGCCCTTACGGTTACAACACCTCCACTTCACGTAAAACAACATAAAAAAAAGAAAAGCCGGTTACCATTATGACATTCAAAAATCAAATATTAGAAGGCATTCCAGAAATATTACCTCAGCCAAAAGCATACGAAGCAGATATAAATCATGCACCAAAGCGTAAAGCGATTTTATCTGCGGAAGAAAAAAAACTAGCACTTCGTAATGCACTACGCTATTTTAACAAAAAGCATCATGCCGAATTACTTCCCGAATTTAAAAACGAATTAGAAACCTACGGAAGAATTTACATGTATCGTCTACGTCCGGATTACAAAATGTACGCAAGACCAATTGATGAATACCCTGCTAAAACAAAACAGGCCGCTGCTATCATGTTAATGATTCAGAATAATTTAGATTATGCTGTAGCACAACATCCGCACGAATTAATTACGTATGGAGGTAATGGCGCCGTATTTTCTAATTGGGCACAATACCGATTAACCATGAAGTATTTAGCAGAAATGAATGACGAGCAAACACTTGCTATGTACTCTGGCCATCCTATGGGATTATTTCCAAGTCATAAAAATGCACCACGCGTTGTAGTCACTAACGGCATGATGATTCCTAATTACTCTAAACCGGACGATTGGGAAAAATTTAATGCACTTGGTGTTACGCAATATGGCCAAATGACTGCTGGAAGTTTCATGTATATTGGACCGCAAGGAATTGTTCACGGAACAACAATTACCGTTTTAAATGCCTTTAGAAAAATAAAAAAGGAACCACAAGGAAATCTTTTTGTAACCTCCGGCTTAGGAGGCATGTCTGGTGCACAACCAAAAGCAGGAAACATTGCTGGTTGTATTACCGTTTGTGCTGAAGTGAATCCTAAAATCACACAAGTACGATTAGATCAAGGTTGGATAGATGAAAAAATTATAGATTTAGACGAACTAGTAACTCGTGTTAATAAGGCAAAAGCCGAAAAAGAAACCATTTCCATAGCATACTTAGGAAACATTGTGGATGTATGGGAGAAATTGGATGAAGCAAACGTGCATATCGACTTAGGAAGCGATCAAACTTCCCTTCATAATCCGTGGGCTGGAGGCTATTATCCTGCAGATATTTCTTTTGAGGATGCCAATGAAATGATGGCTAATAACCCAGAACAGTTTAAAATAGAAGTTCAGAAAACGCTGTGCCGCCACACAGAAGCTATAAATAAACATACCGCAAAAGGCACTTACTTTTTCGATTATGGTAATGCTTTCCTTTTAGAAGCATCCCGCGCTGGTGCGGATATTATGGCTGAAAATGGCATCGACTTTAGATACCCAAGTTACGTACAAGATATTATGGGACCGATGTGTTTCGATTATGGTTTCGGACCATTTCGTTGGGTTTGTGCTTCTGGAAAACCAGAAGACTTAGCAAAAACAGACGCTATTTCATGTGCGGTTTTAGAGGAAATAAAAAAGAATTCGCCAAAAGAGATTCAACAACAAATGGCGGATAATATTCAATGGATTAAAGGAGCACAAGAAAACAAATTAGTGGTTGGCTCCCAAGCAAGAATACTTTACGCCGATGCAGAAGGACGCATGAAAATAGCACAAGCTTTTAATGATGCCATTGCAAAAGAAGAAATTGGCTACGTAGTTTTGGGTCGGGATCATCATGATGTTTCTGGGACAGATTCTCCATATAGAGAAACAAGTAATATTTATGACGGATCTCGATTTACAGCAGATATGGCGATACAAAATGTAATAGGAGATAGCTTTAGAGGAGCAACTTGGGTAAGCATTCACAATGGTGGTGGTGTCGGCTGGGGAGAAGTTATAAATGGCGGATTTGGTATGGTTCTTGATGGTACTACAGAAGCATCTAAACGTTTAAAAGCTATGCTTTTCTGGGACGTAAACAACGGGATTTCAAGACGAAGTTGGGCACGAAATTCTGGAGCTGAATTTGCTATTAAACGAGCAATGGAAGCAGAACCAAACTTAAAGGTTACACTTCCTAATCACGTAGACGATGCTTTATTCCAATAGAAAAATTTAAAAATTGCAACTATGAAACACCTATTCACCATCACATCCGTATTACTTTTATTAGTAGTAACTACCTCTTGCAGCTCTGTGCGAGTAGCATCCGATTATGACAAGCAAGCAAACTTTAATGATTTTAAAACCTTTGCTTTCTACAAAACAGGAATTGACAAAGCAGAAATTAATGATCTAGACAAACGTAGAATTCTTCGTGCCATTGAAACAGAATTACTAGCAAAAGGTTTTACAAAATCGGAAAACCCAGATTTGCTAGTTAGTATTTTTACAAAATCTAGAGAAAAAATAAATGTACACAACAATAACTTTAGCCCTTATGGCTATGGTTGGGGATGGAGTCCTTATTACTGGAACAACTACAATACAGTATCTAAATCTACAGAAGGTGTTCTGTACATCGATTTAATTGACGCTAGTAAAAAAGAGTTAGTATGGCAAGGGCAAGGAACTGGCTATCTATCGCAAAACAAAAAGGAAGAACGAATACAAGAATTTGTTACTAAAATCATGGAAAAATATCCTCCAGGTTTACAACAATAGTACGCATAAAAAAACCACTCTAAATTAGAGTGGTTTTTTTTATATATGTATTTATTTTTATTCTTTTGAATTCTCTAAAGACTTTAAATAAATTTCAAATTGTTCTTTCGTTAAAATACTTTTCAACCTAGATTTTGTCGTTTCTGATACAGCAGCTTTTATTTTTTGCACGGTAGCAACATCCCTATTATCACTTATACCTTCAAGATTTTGTTGTAAATCAACAAACACTTTGTATGCACTACTTTGTTGTTTTCCAGTTAATCCTACTAATTGATGTAACTCATGCGTCTGTGTTTTAGCAATAACCATTGGAGCGTCTCCTTTATCCGCCGTAGCGTCCTGAGCTTGAGATTCTTGCATCCCAATAAAAAATACAGCAATAAGGCTTAAAAATGTAATATACTTTTTCATAATTATTTTAAATATTATAGTTATAATTTTAAGAGTTCAATA
>JAGPUY010000353.1 GCA_018067265.1 Oceanihabitans sp.
CGTTGTATAATTGCTTTAATTTTCATTAAAAGCACTTCACTATCAAATGGTTTATTTAAATAATCATCCGCTCCAACTTTATACCCTTTAAGGACATCTTCTTTCATTGCTTTTGCAGTTAAGAAAATAATTGGCACATCTGTATTTTTCTCACGTATTTCTTTCGCTAGCGTAAAACCATCTTTATAAGGCATCATTACGTCTAAAATACATAAATCGAAATCGTCTTTTTTAAATTTTTCAAAGCCTTCCATACCATTTTTGGCATGTGTAACTTCGTAATCATTCATCATTAAATAATCTTTTAAAACGGTTCCAAAATTGGGGTCGTCTTCTACTAATAATATCCTCTTTTGTTGTTCATTCATAGCTTTATGATATTAATGGAAGTCTAATAATAAAAGTACTTCCTTTGTCTTTTTCACTTTCTACCGATACATGACCATGATGATCATCTATCATTCTTTTTACATATGCAAGTCCTAATCCATGTCCCTTTACATTATGTATATCTCCTGTGTGTTCTCTATAAAATTTTTCGAATACACGTTTTTGAGCTGCTTTGCTCATACCACTTCCGTGGTCTTTAATTTTTAATAAAATATTGTCTCCTACATTTTCTGTAGAAACTTCTATTTCTGGTGCTTCTGGCGAATACTTAATTGCATTATCCAGAATATTCACTATCACATTAACAAAGTGTGTGTCATTCGCTAAAACCGAAGTTTTCTTAGCTGCTAAATTTGTTTTTAGATAGCCTTTCTTATCTTCTATAATTAACTCCACATGTGTGACTGCATCTTCTATTAGGTCGTGCAAGTCTACATTTTCCTTACTAATATTTAGTTCGTTTTTTTCAAGTTTAGATATTCTTAATACATTTTCGACTTGTGCATGCATCCGTTTATTTTCCTCTTTTATCATACCAAGGTAACGCAGTACTTTCTCTTTATCGTCTATAATTTTCGGATTACGTATCGCATCTAAAGCCAAGTTAATAGTCGCTATTGGCGTTTTAAACTCATGCGTCATATTGTTTATAAAATCCGTTTTAATTTCAGAAATTTTACGTTGCTTAAAAAGCTGTAATAAAGCACTTGCGTAGGCTATAATAATGATTGTTGTAAATACCACAGACAATAACATCATGCTAATTACAGAAGACCAAATAAACTTATTGTGCTCTGGAAAATTAACAAGTAATCGATAATTATTATTGTTTAATTCATTTTCAAAAATGGGTACACTAAACGTGGATGCGTTTTGTAATTCAAACGCTTCACTATGCACTTTTGTTGCTAAATCATTATCGTAAATTGCATATTGAAAATCGATATTTATATTATCTTCATTAAGCTGTTTTTGTAATAATCTATTAATTTCTTTTTTGGTAACTCTTTGATGAATAGGCATTCTACTAGCCATTGTTTTAAAAGATTTTCCAAAATTAATTTTTTCTGCTTCTGTTAGTCTTCCGGAATTAGAAATACTTAAAACAGGATTCATGTTTAAATCGGTATCTGTTCCGTTAGAATTAGAATAAATTTTAGTTTCCGAATTGCTTAGTATTTTCTGAATATTAATACTATCTCTATCTAAACCTATGTCAAAGAACGCTGTTGATAATGTGTAATTTTTTTCAAAAATTCCACTTTTATACACTATTGTTTCGTTCGTGTTTTGATTTTGCTGTACTATAAATAAGTTTCTAATGGCAACAGTATCTGCTTGTTTTTGCTGATCTGCGAGTTGCTGATACATCGTGTAATACTTATCAAGCTCTTTATTTTCTATAGCCGATGTAGTATAACTTAATGCTTTTTTTACATTAAAGGTAATCTGCTCTTTTTTATTATCTACCGAGTTCTTTATATAATACGCTTGTACAGAAATAATCCCTATAAGCGACAAACTCATTAAAACAATCAATAAGATGAATAGTTTTTTGCTCATCCCGTCAAAATTAACATTTTAACATTTAGGTGTTATAGCTTTTAACCTTACATTAACACAAATGTTAAAATTATATACTTTTAATAGAATTAAGTATTTGATTATGGGTATTTTGCACCTGAATAATGGTGTTTTCTAAAATATCATTAGAAATAACAAATTGAGACAATGCTATTTTCTCATCATCTTGCCATTGATTATTCATAATCGCTTCAATTTTAGAAACTGTAGTTTCGTCTCTTTGTAGCAAACGCGCTATTCTATTTTCTTTTGCTGCCGTAACGGTTATAATATAATCGCATTGTTTGTAGCTTCCGTTTTCAAACAAAATAGCCACTTCTTTAATAATATACGGTGCATTTTGTTTTTTTAACCAGCTTTTAAAATGATTAGCAACTTTAGGATGCACTATAGCATTCATTTTTTGTAATACCTTTTTGTCATTAAAAATAATCTTTGCTAAATAAGGCCGGTTTAATTCTTCGTTCTTATACGCATTTTCGCCAAAAAGCGCAAGCAGCTTTCGCCGAATAACTTTCGATCTATTCATGAGTTTCTTGGCTTCATCATCTGCAATATAAATAGGCACACCCAGTTTTTTAAACTGTTTTGCTACGGTAGTTTTTCCGCTACCTATTCCTCCTGTAAGACCAACTATTTTCATGTGCTGTATTTATGTGTTTCTGCCTGTCACACGCAACATCCAGTTATTTATTTTCTGCATGTATCTTTTTTAAGTCGTCGCTGTTTTATTCTGCGATAATAAACTCGATATATGCTTCCTTAATTTTAAAATGCTTTACAAACTCCGGTTTTTTATCTAGTTCTGGAACTAAATAAGACTGTCCTTTTACCAATTTGCTGTAATCGCAAACCACTCTAAAATCTTTAGCTTCAATAGTATTAAAATTAGCCAGACTCGTGTAATAAGATACATGCACTGATTTAGGAAAATGCTTCAGCTTAATATCTATTGGCACATTAATTATTTGAACGGTAATTGGCAATGTACCTTCTGTATATTTTTCTACTTTAGCTTCTAATTGAACTTTATTTACCGAAAATTTTAAATCTTTATCTAAGCCTTGAAATTTTAAATTTGTGAATTTAGAGATGTTCTGTTTGATATCACTTAACACCACAGTATCTGTTTCTATTTTATCAATTTTATCTAATATTGCCTTTGCTCCTATGATTTTAACCGAATCGGGTTGCAAAACAATAGCATTGGTAAGATTATAACCCGGACTATAACTTATTTTAGATAGTAATTTAACAGGAACCGTTTTAACGGCATTTACATCATAAGTAAACCACAAACTATCGGGAACGATATTAACGAGCTCTATCTTTTTACTGAATTGTTTATGCAACGCCGCAAATGCTTTGTTTTTACTCCAAATATAGGCG
>JAGPUY010000009.1 GCA_018067265.1 Oceanihabitans sp.
CATTGAAAAGGGGAATACCAGTAAATGCTAAGTTTAGAATTCCAATTGTTTTGAACAGTAATTAGCTAGTATACTATAGATGTTGTAAAAAAGTTCAATTATGTGTAAAGTGCTAGTTCAATAAACGTATTTTTCCAACAACTAACAACTAACAACTAACAACTAGCAACTAGCAACTAACAACTAACAGCTAATTACGACTTATACTTCCTGAACCAGCAACTTTGGTGTCTTCCTTTTTAGGGTTTCCTTTGTATTCAATATCACCAGAACCAGAAACTCTTGCTTTTAAGGTTTCGGTACTATAAACATCTGCATCACCAGAACCCGTTACAGAAACCTCTGTGTTTTTTGCGTGTAAATCATTACCATTAAAATCTCCCGAACCGGTTACACTTGCTTCTAAATTAGTAGTTTTTCCTTTTAAGGTGACATCTCCAGAACCAGTTACGCTTCCGGATACATTGTTGGTGTCAATATCTAAAACGACATCTCCAGAACCTGTTAAACTTACCTCTAAATCTGTTTCGTTTATGGTATCTGTATTCCATAAGTCTCCAGATCCTGTAAGAGATATTTTGTCAATATCTTCAAATGGAATCGTAATCTTTATCGTTTTGTTATGGCTTTCGCTTAGATTAACTCCTTTTTCTACTTTTACTATTAAAGTATTATTTTTTACTTCGGTAACAATATGTTCTAAAAGGTTTTCTTCTCCTTCAATGGTTAGTTTTCCTTCTTTTCCTTTTACTAAAATAAAGTCCATAGATCCTGCACATGCAATGGCGTCATAATCGCTAGTAGTTCTTGAAATAGTGGTAACGTTTCCGTTTCCTTTCACTTTGTTACCAAACCACGATTGTGCTTGTATTTGCGTGGTTAGTAAAATAGTTGCTAAAATGAAGATAGCCTTTTGAAATGATTTTGAATTTTTCATAATATTCGTTTTTTTGATGGATGATTGTTTATTCGTTTTTCTTTAGTGTTACGCTTCCGTAATCGGAAGAGATACTAAGTGTGTTTCCAGAGTTTGTATTACCGTAATAGCCTTCGTAATATTTATCTGTAGACTCTATTCGTTTTTTGGTGAATTCTAATCCTTCATAATCTCTTAAGGAAGCATATTCTAAATCGATATTAAAATTAAAGTGATATGCAGGGTCGTAGCCAATGGTAATTCCTACGTAATCGGACTCTATACTAATATCCTCTGCATTGGCAGTGATTTTCTCAATTTTTATAGAACCATAATCTGCGGTAATAGATAGGTTTTTATAAACTTCTCCTATTCGTGTAGTAAGGTAATCGCCATCGCCATTTATATGGTTTGCTTTTTCAATATACACAGAACCATAGTCACAGTCATAAGTAACGTTTTCAGCAATTTCTACTACAGACTTTGTATAATCTGCTATAATGTCTATTTTTTTTGCTTTAGCGACAGTAAAACCACTATAGTCTGCGTTTATTTTTCCGCTTTTAATATATTCAAAATAGCAATTATTAGAGTAGTCAAAATTGATAATGTTATTGTCGGCTAAAAGCTCTTTGGTGGTGATTTTTCCGTAATCACAATTTAAAGTGGCTTGTCCTTTTAGTTTGTCTAAATTAATATTACCATAATCATTATTTAGGTTTACATGATTGGTAATAGGCATTTTTATAACATAATTAATTTTCATGTTTACGTTATTGCCATTATTCCATTTAAACCAAGAATTTGATTTGCTCTTATTAAAAATGGTTCTTGCCGAAACTAGGTTAGGAGACGCATCAAAATCTACCGTTATTTCATCTAGTTTATCTTGAACCTTATCGGCATCATTACCATTTGTAGTAATAGTAATCTCAAATACTATTCGGTTTTCTTCCCAAGTAATAATATCGATATTACCATAGCTATTCTCTACTTTTAAAGTAGCATCTGGATGTACCGAAAACTCTTTTTTAATTACTTTTTCTTTAGAATGTTTTCCTTTAATAACAGGATCATTTCCTGCTAAAAGCAACATTGGTATTAGCAAAAAGGCTAATGTGATTTTATATAGTTGTACTGTTTTCATTCGAGCTGTTTTTTAACTGTTTAATATTTTCTATTTGTGTTAAGGTATCTTGTAGAATATCAATTCTGTTTTGAAAATTGCTAATCATAGCGTAGATAACACGTTTGTCTTCACCACTTTCAGATAAGTCTGTTTTTAAATCGTTATATTCTTTTTCTAAGCGTTGCATTTGCATCATAGCATCTGCAATTAATAATTTTGTTTCTGGGTTAGACTCTATTTCAATTTTAGTTAATTCACTTGCAATAGCATTGGTAAAGAAATTTTGTGTTTCTGCCATTTCTGGAGAAATACTTGCTAAATCATTAACCGTATCTTGCTGTTGTGTAGTAACAAAAACAGTCACTAAAATTGCTAAGGAAGCAGCAATCCCAATAAAGGGTTTCCAAAAACTGTTTTTTGGTTTAGATGTATCTGCAAGCGCTTGCTTGTTTAGCTTCTTTAAAAATCTTTTTTCATGATCTGCAGTTGGTTCTTCCAAGTCAAATTCATGTTGTAGATTATCAAAAAGTGTATCTAAATTATCTGTATTCATCCGTATTCATTTTAATGTTCTACTAGTTCTAATTTTTTTCTTAAACTTTCTTTTGCTCTAGAAACTGTTGTTCTACAATTGGCATAGGTAAGGTTCATGATGCCACTTATTTCTTCGTAATCATATCCTTCAATAAGATGCAATGTTAGTGCAATTCGGTAATTGTCTTTTAGTAATTTCATAGTTTCTAAAACTTGTTGCGCTTTTAAGTTTGTAAACTCGTAATCACTAGATATACCATCGTTGTCTTCCATTTTATACAACACATCTTCTAAAGGAACATCTTGGTATTTATTATTTTTATTAAAATGATAAATACTGTTATTAATTACAATTCGTTTTAACCAGGCTCCAAAAGTCATTGTATCTTTTATAGTGTCTAGTTTTGTAAAAGCCGAAAGAAAAGAATCTTGCATAATATCTTCTGCTTCAAATCGATCTTTTACAATTCTGAATGCTACGTTAAACATTGCTTTATAGTATCTATTATAAATCTCCAATTGCGCAAATTGGTTATTAGACTTACATAGCGCTATGAGCTGTTCGATATTTTGGTTGGTTAGTGTCAAAAATTTAAATCAAATTGTTATAGTATAGATACGCATAAAGATAAACTGTTACAGTTTGTAAATAAAAAGTTTCAAGTTTTTTATAAGCCTTGGCATATTAATTGACTTTAATGCTATGAATGTATAGTCGCTATGTGTTAATAATGCGCTGACTGTCATTCGAATAAGTGAAAAAATAGTACTAATTTTAAACGCAAATCATAATTGCATTATTTTATTTAATGACATTATGACTTAAATATATATATGAAGAAATCTAGTTTATTAAGCCTTGACAGTTTGTCATTACAGGATTTTGATGAAAATTCAGAATTAATCCCATTGATGACACCAGAGGATGAAGAAGAAATAAATAACGAAAAATTACCAGAAACCTTACCAATTCTATCTTTAAGAAATACGGTTTTGTTTCCAGGAGTTGTTATTCCTATTACGGCAGGAAGAGATAAATCGATAAAACTAATTAACGATGCTAATAATGGAAGCAAAGTAATTGGTGTAGTTGCACAAAAGGATGAAAGTGTAGAGGACCCAAAAGCAGGAGATATTCATGAAACAGGAACGGTTGCTAGAATTCTACGTGTTTTAAAAATGCCCGATGGTAATACAACCGTTATTATACAAGGGAAAAAACGTTTTAAAGTTGCTGAGGTAATAACCGAAGAACCTTACATGAATGCTACCATTCGTGAAGTGCCAGAAGCGAAACCTGCTAAAGAGAACAAAGAGTTTGACGCTATTATAGATTCTATTAAAGAACTTGCGTTACAGATTATAAAAGATAGTCCCAATATACCAAGTGAAGCTTCCTTTGCGATTAAGAATATTGAAAGCAATTCGTTTTTAATAAACTTTGTATCGTCTAATATGAATCTTTCTGTAAAAGAAAAACAACTTCTATTAGAGAACAACGATTTAAAAGAACGTGCACTGGCAACCTTAAAGTATATGAATTTAGAGTTTCAGAAATTGGAACTTAAAAATGATATTCAATTAAAGGTTCAAAGTGATATGAACCAACAGCAACGTGAATATTTCTTACACCAACAAATGAAAACCATTCAGGAAGAACTTGGAGGAGGCGTTTCATCTGGCGAAGAAATTGAAGAAATGCGTACGCGTTCTAAAAAGAAAAAATGGGACAATAAAGTTGCGGAACATTTTAATAAAGAATTAGCCAAAATGCAACGGATGAATCCGCAAGTTGCGGAATACTCTATACAACGTAATTACTTGGACTTATTCTTAGACTTACCGTGGAATGAATTCAGTAAAGATAAATTCGATTTAAAACGTGCGAAGAAAATATTAGATAGAGACCACTATGGTCTAGATGATGTAAAACAAAGAATTTTAGAGCATTTAGCAGTTATTAAATTGCGTAATGATATGAAATCGCCAATTATTTGTCTGTATGGACCTCCAGGAGTTGGTAAAACTTCTTTAGGTAAATCTATTGCGGAAGCATTAGGTAGAGAATATGTGCGTATGTCCCTTGGTGGTTTACGTGATGAAGCAGAAATTCGCGGACATAGAAAAACATATATCGGTGCCATGCCTGGACGTATTCTTCAAAGTTTGAAGAAAGCAGGAACAGCAAATCCAGTTTTTGTTTTAGACGAAATCGATAAACTTTCTAATTCGCATCAAGGAGATCCTTCTTCTGCAATGTTAGAAGTATTAGATCCAGAACAAAACAGCGAATTTCATGATAACTTTTTAGAAATGGGATTCGACCTTTCTAAAGTCATGTTTATTGCAACATCCAATAGTTTATCTACCATTCAACCAGCATTACTTGATAGAATGGAGATTATAAATGTAACCGGTTATACTATTGAAGAAAAAGTAGAAATAGCAAAACGCCATTTATTACCAAAGCAATTAAAAGAACATGGTTTAACAGATACCCATCTTAAAATAGGAAAACCACAATTAGAAAAAATTGTAGAAGGCTATACTAGAGAATCTGGTGTTCGTGGTCTAGAAAAACAAATTGCAAAAATGGTGCGTTATGCTGCCAAAAGTATTGCAATGGAAGAAGAATACGATATTAAAGTTTCTAATGAAGATATTATAACGGTACTTGGCGGACCAAAACTAGAAAGAGATAAATACGAAAACAATAATGTAGCAGGAGTAGTTACAGGATTAGCTTGGACAAGAGTTGGAGGAGATATTCTTTTTATAGAATCTATTTTATCTAAAGGAAAAGGAGCAATGACTATTACCGGGAATCTTGGTAAAGTGATGAAAGAATCTGCAACCATTGCTATGGAATACATTAAAGCAAATGCAGAAGAATTAGGTGTAGATCCAGATGTTTTTGGGAAATACAATGTGCATATTCACGTACCGGAAGGTGCAACACCAAAAGATGGACCAAGTGCAGGGGTTACTATGTTAACTTCTTTAGTCTCTTTATTTACACAACGTAAAATAAAAAAGAGCTTAGCAATGACCGGAGAGATTACGTTAAGAGGAAAAGTGCTACCTGTTGGCGGAATTAAAGAAAAAATTCTAGCTGCAAAGCGTGCAAGAATAAAAGAAATCTTACTTTGCGAAGACAATAGACGTGATATAGAAGAGATTAAGCCCGATTATTTAAAAGGATTAACTTTTCACTATGTTTCAGAAATGAAAGATGTTATCGATATTGCAATAACAAATCAAAAAGTTAAGAATTATAAAAAACTATAATGATGAGGTCTCTAATTTTTATTTTAATGGTTTTTGTTTCGTTTGCTACATTTTCGCAAGAAACAGAAGTTGCTGAAGAGTTTCTTCCTATAAATTTAGAAGGAAAAGAAGCATATCTTTCTACTAAAACAGGAGAATACATTTTTTTAGAACATGCTAAAACAGATGCTACAAAATTAGAGACTACAAATAATGGTGTAATTTATACCGATATTAAAGTGCATACCGTTGCTAAAAAGGAAACGATTTCTAAAATTGCGAAGCAATATGATTTGAGTAAAGACGAAGTCATGCGTCAAAATAAGTTGTCTACTAATAAATTGAATATCGGACAAGAACTTAAAATCATTAAAAAAATAGTGGTAAAGTCAAGTAGTCCTGTTGTTAGTCAAGAAGAAGGTACTATTATCGCAAGATTAAGTCCGGGACAAACACCAACAGGTTTAGACGCTACACGAGCGAATAGTGCTCCTACAGCATCTACTAGTCCAGTTGCTGTTGTAAATGAAGTAGTAGAAATAGAAGCAGTGGAAGAAAAAGAAGCTCTTGAAGAAGGTATAGAGGAAATTGAAGAAGAAATATTAGAAGATAGTAAAGAAGAAGTAAAAGAATCTACAACTACAAACGTAGATTCTTTTTACATCGTTAAAAAAGGAGATAACTTATATAGCATAGCTAAAAGGCATGATATTAAGTTAGATGCTCTTAAAAAATTAAACGGTTTAGAATCCAATAATCTAAGTATTGGACAAAAGTTAAAGTTGAAATAAAAATATTTTTCCAATATCTACGTTTTAAGATAGATTTAGTTACTTTGCATCTTTATGATTAAGAAATATTTTACTTGCATTTGTCTTTTATACTTTGTTACTTCTAATGCGCAATTGGGAGGAGAAAGTACATATCAATTCTTAAACTTGGTCTCTTCGCCTCGTCAAGCCGGACTTGGAGGAAAAGTACTTACCAATGTAGATTATGATGTAACACAAGCTATATTTAATCCAGCAACTATTAATTTAGATATGGATAATCAATTTGCTGTTAATTACTCCAGCTATTTAGGAGGTGTAAATTATGGTACTGCAGCCTATGCATATACAGTAGATAGAAGAAACCTTACCTATCATGTAGGAGTTACCTATATTAATTATGGAAGTTTTGATGGTTATGATGAGCAAGGTAATGCGACTGCTTCTTTTTCAGGGAATGAAGCGGCAATCTCTTTTGGTCATGCAAGACAAATAGGATATTCCGATTTTTATTTAGGTGGAAATGTAAAGCTGATTACTTCTAAATTAGAAGAGTATAGTTCTATTGGTATTGCTTTTGATGCTGGTTTAATTTATATAAATGAAGACATTGAGTTTCAAGCAACCTTAGTACTTAGAAACGCAGGAACACAAATTACTACCTATGCAGGACAAAACGAATCTTTACCATTTGAAGTAGATTTTGGTATGTCGCAAACCTTAGAATTTGTACCAATACGTTGGCATTTAACTTTCGAGAATTTACAAAAATGGCCAATTGGGGTTTCTAATCCGGCAAGAGCAACTACCGATTTAGAAGGAAACCAAACCCAAGAGGAAGTTGGTTTTTTTAATCAGGCCTTAAGACATACTATAATAGGAGCAGAGCTGTTTCCAGAAGGAGGTTTTCAAATTAGATTTGGTTATAACTTTAGAAGAGCAGAAGAACTTCGTATTGTAGAACAACGTAATTTTTCTGGTTTATCTGCAGGGATTTCTATCAAGCTAAATAAATTTCGTTTTAGTTATACACACGCAAAATATACTAGTGCAGCAAATGCAAACTTTTTTGGAGTACAGTTGGATCTGAATTAATACTTGCTGGAGTTTCTAAAATCACATCGATTTTTTATCTAGTTTTTATTTACTAAATTACCTACTTTATCATATAACAAGTCTTACACAAAAGCATCCATCAAACAGTAATCCATTCAATTACAACCCAAAACCTATAAAGTGCAAAAAATTACAATAGCAATAGACGGATTTTCATCCACAGGAAAAAGTACAGTAGCAAAACAAATAGCAAAACATTTGGGGTATATCTATGTAGACTCTGGAGCCATGTATAGAGCGGTTACTTTATATGCTATGCAAAATAATTTTATAGATGCAGACCATTTTGATAGACTTGCACTAGTTTCTAAATTATCTGAAATAAACATTAGTTTTACTTTTAATCCGGAATTGGGTTTTGCTGAAGTATATTTAAATGAAGTGAATGTGGAGAAACAAATACGAACATTAGAAGTGTCTAGTTTTGTAAGTCAAGTATCTACCATTCCGGAAGTGCGTTACCAATTGGTAAAGCAACAACAAAAAATGGGAAAAGATAAAGGTGTTGTAATGGACGGTCGTGATATTGGTACCGTTGTTTTTCC
>JAGPUY010000010.1 GCA_018067265.1 Oceanihabitans sp.
GGATACTTTTAATACCGTTTCGATACTACAACAGGTATTGAATTGTCTACTTTTTAATTGTTGTCTAATGCCGAAAATAGAATTCGAAGAAACTTTTCTAAAGTTACTGTTTACTATCTGTTGGTAGTTCGAGTTTAAAAAACCTAAAGGTTGGTTTACAGTGTCATTTACTCTTGTGGGAAGTGGGTCTGAATCGTTGTTAATTAATACTAATTCCATGATTGATGATTTAATTGGTTTGTATAATAAAGACGAACCAATCTTGAAAATGTTACAGTACAAATAACCTTGAAACGATACAATAGCGTGCAAACACCTATTCTGATTACAGAATTTAAACAAAAAATATTTTTAAGAATTTATCTGTTTCGCCAGAAAAACGGCGTAAATAAGATAAGCACTGTAAACAATTCTAATCTTCCAATTAGCATTAAGAAACTACACCACCATTTTCCTAAATTAGGTAATGCTGCATAGTTATTTACAGGGCCAAAATCGCCAAGCGCTGGACCAACGTTACCCAAACTAGAAGCTGCCAAACCAACGGAAGATTCAAAATTTATTCCCATCATAGAAAACACTAAAGCACCAACAATAAAGGATAGCATATACAGAATAAAAAAGGCCAGTATATTAAATACAATTTCTTTAGAAATCGCTTTTTTATTATAGCGAACAGGCACAATAGCATTAGGATGTAAGGTGCGTTTAAACTCTAAAAAACCATTTTTAATTAGTACTAAATGACGCACTACTTTTACACCTCCTGAAGTACTTCCAGCTGATCCACCAAGAAACATGATACCAAAAAAGAACACCACTAGAAATGGCGTCCATAAAGTATAATCTGCGGTTACAAATCCGGTAGTAGTGATTACCGAAATCACTTGAAATAAAGCATGACGAAAGGCACTTTCTCCTTCTCCCCAAACCATAGGATGCGCAATTGTAGAGTCTGTAAGATCTGCTTTAAAATAAATAATCAAAGCAACAATTGCTGTAAATATAGCTATAAACCTAATGTAAAATTTAAACTCTTCATCATGAATAATTTTTTGCACTTTCCCTTTAAACGCAAAATAACTTAACACGAAATTAGTTCCTGCTAAAAACATGAATACTATAATTATATATTGAATAACAGGTTCATTATTCCAATAGGCAACACTAGCGTTTTTAGTAGAAAATCCTCCTGTAGATAATGTACATAAAGAGTGGTTTATAGCATCAAAAAAGGACATTCCTGCTGCCTGCAACAAAATAGTTTCTGCAATAGTATATCCAAAATAAATAAGCCATAAACGTTTTGCTGTATCTGTAATTCTAGGGTGTAGTTTATCGGTACTTGGTCCTGGAGCTTCGGCTGCAAAAAGCTGCATTCCACCAATTCCCAATAGTGGTAAAATAGCAATTGCAAGCACAATAATTCCCATGCCGCCAATCCAATGCGTTAGGCTTCGCCAAAATAAAACACCTTCTGGTACTGCTTCAATATCATTTAAAATAGAGGCTCCGGTAGTTGTAAAACCGGACATGGTTTCAAAAAAAGCGTCTGTAAACTGTGGAATACTTTCTGTAAAAACATACGGTAAGGTTCCGGAAAGTGACATAACAATCCAACCAAAAGTTACTACAATGTAACCTTCGCGTTTATTCATTTCCTTGCTATGTTTTCTAGTATAAACCATACCAAAAACACCAACTAAAAGCGTTACAATTCCCGAAAGGAATAACTCTAAAGTAACACCATCTTTATAAATGAAACTGATTAGTGCAGACAGCAACATAAACCCACCATTAAACAATAGCAGTAATCCGAAAAAATGGAAAATAATTTTGTAGTTAAGCCTAATTGCTCTCATTTACAAGAATATTTTTTCAACGCGTTTAATAGATCTTGGTAAGCAACATACTACCACATTATCGTTTTCTTGTATTCTAAAACTACCTAATGCGATATGGCCTTCTCCGTCCCTAATTACGCCACCTATAATTGCCGACCTTGGAAAATCTACGTCTTTAATCAGTTTGTTGTTGATTTCCGATTTCGCTTTCACCTTAAACTCTAACAACTCTGCATTCATGTTATTCAGCTTGGTCATTGCAACCACTTCTCCTTTACGGATATATCTAAAAATATTATTTGCTGCAAGTAGTTTTTTATTAATCAGTGTGTCAATTCCTATAGATTGTGATAATTCAAAATAATCCATATTCTCTACAAGAGCAATGGTTTTCTTCACCCCTTTAGATTTTGCTACTAAACAAGACATGATATTGGTTTCAGAGTTTCCTGTTACAGAAATAAAAGCATCCATATCACCAATATTTTCTTCCTCTAGTAAATCGACATTTCTACCATCTCCATTTATTACTAGTACTTTTTCTAGTTCATCTGCCAAGTCAAAAGCACGTTCTTTATCTTTTTCAATAAGCTTTACATTAAAGCTTTTTGCACATAAATCTCTTGACGTTTTATAACCAATTTTACTACCACCAAGAATCATTACATTTTTAATTTCGGCATTACTTTTCCCTGTCATTTTACACAACTCATCTCCTCCGCCTTCACTAGTAATAAACACGACATTATCTCCTTCTTTAAACTGTGTATCTCCTCTAGGAATAATGGTGTATTGCGTACCAAAACGTTGAATTGCAATGGGCACAAAGTGAATTTCTGAAAACAATTGCGCAGCTTCCCGCACTGTTTTACCAACAAAAGATGCTGTTCTTGATAAATTTAGCCCAACCATAGTAAGCGCTCCTTCTTCAAACTCATAACTATCATTAAATGCAGATTGGTTAAGTAAAAGGCTAATCTCTGATGCAGCCAACGCTTCCGGCGAGATTAATTCATCGATACCTAATTGGGTAAAACCAACTTCCTCTTTATGTAATATAAACTCCGTATTAGAAATTCTAGCAATAGTACGTTTTGCTCCTAGTTGTTTTGCTAATACACAAACGGTAATATTTGTAGTTTCAGAAGCGGTAACCGCAATTACTAAATCACTTTGTTTAACGTTTGCATCTTTTAAAATAGAGATAGACGTAGCATCGCCTTTAATAACTTTAATATCTAAATGATTGTCGGCATAAGACAGACTATCTTTATTAGTATCTATTAAGGTAATTTCTTGGGATTCGTAAGACAATAATTTTGCTAAATGAAATCCTACTTCACCAGCTCCAGCAATAATTATTTTCATCTGTTGTTACGTATTATTTTTAAAAAGTCAGATGGAATACGCATTTTATAAATATACAAAATAATAAAAATTTTGTGATGCATGTTTCATCTATAGTTTTAATAAAAAAGTATGCAAATATACTCAAATTATTAAGATACAAATAAGATGCATCTATTTGATTTGATTACGCAATAAGTATTTAAACAAAAAAAATATGTAGTTTTGCCAAAAAAATAGATTTGTCAAAAATAAAACCATATAAGGATAGCGATTTAGGTAAGAAAGAACAAGTTACCAAAATGTTTGATACCATTTCTAAAGATTACGATGGCTTAAATAGAGTTATTTCTTTTGGAATTGATATTTCCTGGCGAAAAAAAGTGGTGGCAATGGTTAAAGAAATGCAACCAAAAACCATTTTAGATATTGCAACAGGAACTGGTGATCTTGCTATAAATCTAGCACAAACAGATGCCGAAAAAATTGTAGGACTAGATATTAGCAGTGGCATGCTTAATATTGGTAAAACAAAAATAAAAAAGCGCGGCTTAGAGAATACCATTGAAATGGTTTTAGGAGACAGTGAAAACATGCCTTTTGAAGACAATTCTTTTGATGCGATAACCGTTGCTTTTGGGGTGAGAAATTTTGAAACACTGGAGAAAGGCTTAAAAGAAATACACCGCGTTTTAAAACCTAACGGTACTTTTGTCATTCTAGAAACTTCTATGCCAACAAAAACACCTTATAAACAAGGTTATAATTTTTACACAAAAAACATTCTGCCTTTAATTGGTAAAATGTTCTCCAAAGATAGAAGCGCCTATAAATATTTGTGCGAATCTGCTTCGGTTTTTCCTTTTGGAGAAGCTTTAAACAATATTTTAAGAGAAACAGGGTTTATTAATGTTAAAGATTTCCCACAAACTTTTGGTGTGGCAACAATCTATAAATCGTCAAAATAATTTATGAAAAATATACTTGTACTAATAATCACTCTTTTTGTTTTTCAATCTTCTTCTGCGCAATTATTTAGTAAAGAGAAAATAAAAAATAATGAAAACGTAGATAAAGCGCGCTTAAGCTATGGTTACTATCTTGGATTTAATAGTTATGATTTCAACTTTGACTACTACCAAGACAAAAAAGATATTCAAGTAGAAACAAGTACCGGTTTTAATGTTGGACTTATTGGAAACTTAAGAATTAATGATTACGTAGATGTACGACTAGAACCAGGTTTATCTATAACATCTAGAAATTTAATTTATGACGAAAGTTATTTTGCTGGCAGAGAATTCTCGGATGCCGATTTAATAAGAGAAGTTAAATCTACTTATATTCATATTCCTTTACTGATAAAACTTTCTACAAAACGACTTAATAATTTTAAGCCTTTTATAGTTGGAGGTATCTCTACTGCTTTAAACCTTTCTAGTAATCAAGACAATCCGGACGATAATTCGGCTGGTGAGTTTAGAATGAAAAAGAATAACTTGTTTTACGAAATTGGTTTTGGGATAGACTTCTACATGTTCTTTTTTAAGTTTACACCTTCCATTCGTGGTATATTTGCGTTTAATGATGAAATGGTTCCAGATGTAGATCCTAATAGCCCTTGGACAGGAAATGTATCCAGCATGCAAACTAGAGGTATGTTTATCAACTTGACTTTTCAATAAACGAGACGGAAGACGGAAGACGGAAGACGGAAGACGGAAGACGGAAGTTTAATCTAAACAAATACTTCCGCGCAAAGCAGAAAACGGTAAGTTTTAAAAAAATTAAGAGCGAACTGAGACTGAGACTGAATACTACGAATTCCTCTTAAACTCACTCAACAGAATAGCTGTTGCTGTTGCAACGTTTAAACTCTCGGTTGCTTGCAGTTGTCCGAATCTAGGAATACTAATTCTTTTTGTTACTAACGCTTCAATAGCAGGAGAAATACCATTCGCTTCGTTTCCTAAGACCAAAACACCTTTACTTGGCAATTCGCTTTTATATACATTTTCGCCATCCATAAAAGCACCATAAACTTCCGTATTACTTGTCGCTAAAAAGTTTTCTAAATTTAAATAACTCACAGTAACTCGAGTTATCGACCCCATAGTTGCTTGCACTACTTTAGGGTTATAACAATCTACGGTAGCAGTACTGCAAACTAAATCTACAACGCCAAACCAATCACACAATCGAATAATAGTTCCTAAATTACCAGGATCTCTAACATCATCTAAAGCGACTATTAAATGATTCGTTTTTATTTGGGTAGCTTCCGGAATTCTAAAAACTGCCAAAGCGGTATTTGGTGTGGTTAGAAAGCTGATTTTTTTTAATTCCTTTTCAGTAATAACCGTTTCTTCTATAGCATCCATTTCAAAAGACGCTGTAGTAAAAACATGATACAGTTTTAAAGAAGAATTTAATAGTTCTTTTATCGTTTTTAAACCTTCAGCAACAAACAAGCCTTCTTGCTGTCTATACTTTTTTTGCTTTAAACTAGTTATTAATTTTATTTGGCTTTTGGTTAACATGTAAATAATGTATTTTTGAAACTATAAAAAGGTTTTTTCCGGATAAAGATGAAACCTTAAATTCATTAAAACAAAATTAGTATTAATTTATCACATAATATTCTTGAAATCACAACCCTTTAATATAGTATTTTTGGTATTACTCGTAGTATTCTTTGCTTCTTGTGATGCCGTTAAAAGAGTTGGTGAGAAGGAACACTTACTGGTAAATAACACTATTGTGGTGAATAACAAAAAAGTAAATACCGAGAGAATAAACAACCTTTTATACCAAAGCCCAAACCGAAAACTTTTGGGTATTCCGTTGCGTTTACATATTTACAATACAGCAAGACCAAATATTGACTCTATTGTAGACGAAAAAATAAACAGAAACCCAAAACACAAGGAAAGATTAGAGCGTTTTTTATCTAAAAAACAACTAGATAATTATTTACAAGCAAAAATAGATTTTAATTCTTGGCTTAAAAAAACGGGGGAAGCTCCAGTAATTGTTAATGACGTAAGAACCAAAAAATCACTGAACCAGTTAGAGGCTTACTATTTTAACAATGGCTGGTTTAATGTTAAAGCCAGCTCAAAAACAGACACCTTAAGCAACAAAAAAGCATCTGTAAATTATACGGTAAATACGGGTAAAGCTTATTTTGTAGACTCTCTAACCACATCTATAGATTCTCC
>JAGPUY010000019.1 GCA_018067265.1 Oceanihabitans sp.
GCATTAACGGTGGATATAGGGCCACTTTTTGAAACGATTACAGACCTAGAAAATGCGCCTGCGATTATGGAAGCATTATATACCAATCCCGAATACGCTGCACATTTAAAAGCTAGAGGCAACAAACAAACTATTATGCTAGGTTTTAGTGATGGAACAAAAGATGGTGGTTATTTAATGGCAAACTGGGCAATTTATAACGCCAAAGAAAACCTAACAACTATTTCTAGAAAATATGGTATCACTGCAATTTTCTTTGATGGTCGTGGTGGACCTCCTGCACGTGGTGGCGGGAAAACACATAATTTCTATGCGTCTTTAGGGCCAACGATAGAAGACAAAGAAGTACAATTAACCATACAAGGACAAACGATAAGTTCTAATTTTGGGACTTTAGATTCTTCGCAATACAACCTAGAACAACTTATTACTTCTGGAATTCACAATAGCTTTAGTGAAACCGATTTAAGCATGCTTCCAGAAAACAGAGAAGTAATGAATGATATCGCGAAACTAAGCTATGATGCGTATGTAAAATTTAAAGCGCATCCTAAATTCATTTCGTACTTAGAACACATGAGTACTTTAAAGTATTATGCAAAAACAAATATTGGTAGTCGTCCTTCTAAAAGAGGAAAAGCAGAAGGTTTGGTTTTTGAAGATTTAAGAGCAATACCATTTGTAGGATCATGGAGTCAATTAAAACAAAATGTACCAGGGTTTTATGGTGTTGGTACCGCATTAAAAAAATATGAGGATGCTGGAGAATTTGAAAAAGTACAGCACTTATTTAAAACTTCCGATTTCTTTAAAACACTAATAGAGAATAGTATGATGTCGTTATCTAAATCCTTTTTCGATTTAACGAAATACATGTCTGAAGACCCTGAATATGGCGAATTTTGGACTGTTATATATAACGAATACGAAACTTCAAAACGCCTCATTCTTAAACTTACCGGTTATAAAGAATTGATGCAAGAAGAGCCTGCAGGTAAGGCATCTATTGCCGTTAGAGAATCTATTGTTTTGCCATTATTAACGATACAACAGTTTGCTTTAAAAAAGATTCAAGAACTTGAAAAAGCGGAAGTTAGAGATGAAGAGCAAATTAAAATCTATGAAAAAATAGTAACGCGTTCTCTATTTGGTAATATAAACGCAAGCCGTAACTCTGCCTAACCTAAGTATTTTATTGTTAGTCTAATTAAAAAAACCTCGAAACATTACGTTCCGAGGTTTTTTCTAACAAACAATTAAACTAAACTCAACGTTCATACGAACCAACAATTTGGATTTAACATCCATTTCGCTTTATGAACATCAAAACTTTCTTATGCTTCTTCGTGCTGCATATTTTCTTTTAAAAGAATAAAACCAGTACTACCTTAATATTTTGGAGCCTTTTTCTCCTGTTCTAATTCTGTAGATTTCATTTATGGAAGAGACAAATAACAGACCATCTCCATCTTCACCAGAATTTGCAGATTCTAGAATTGCTTTTATGGTAACCTCTTCAAAATCGTCATTAACAATAATGGTTAAATAACACCTTTCAATATTATTAACCTCATTAGTCATCTGACTTAAAATGGTGCTTTCTTCTTTATCAACTCCTACTCCTTTAACATCCCAAAAAGAAAAAAAATTAACGCCTACATCGTGTAATGCTTCTTTGACAATGGTAAACTTAGATTTTCTAATAATTGCTTCTACTTTTTTCATTGCATCTAATTTCAACTTCTTTAAAAACAAAAATAATAGTCCTAAAAAATAGTTTCTAGGACTATTATTAGATTTAAAATAGTATATTTTATTAACCTCTTTCTCTCTTTCCTGGATACGCAATCTCACCATGTTCTGAAAGATCCAATCCAATTCTTTCTTCTTCTTCAGTAACCCGAAGTCCTAATGTTGATTTTAATATTTTCAAAATAACATAAGATAAAACAATAGCCCAAACAGCATAAGCTAGAACACCTGTTGCTTGCACACCTAGTTGACTAAATCCTCCGCCATTAAATAAACCTATTCCAGCATCACCATCTATTCCCCAAAGTCCGATTACTAAAGTTCCCCATGCACCACATACACCATGCACCGAAGCTGCTCCAATAGCATCATCAATTTTAAGTTTCTTTTCAATAAATTCTATAGAAAAAACGACTATGACACCGCCTATTAATCCGGCAAAAATAGCACCGACTGCAGACATATTTCCACAACCAGCAGTAATACTTACTAAACCAGCCAAAGCACCATTTAAAGTCTGTGGTAAATTAGGTTTTCCATACCAAATCCATGTAGTAATTAAAGCTCCTAAACCACCTGCTGCTGCAGCTAGATTTGTAACTAATACGACTGTAGAAGCGGCAGTAGCATCTGCACCACCCCAAGCAAGTTGAGAACCACCATTAAATCCAAACCACCCTATCCATAGAATAAACACACCTAAAGTTGCAAGAATTTGATTGTGCCCTGGAATAGAAAGTACTTTTCCATCTACATATTTACCAATTCTTGGACCTACCATAAATGCAGCTACAAGTGCAGCCCAACCACCAACAGAGTGTACAATAGAAGAACCTGCAAAATCAATAAATCCTAGTTCGGTTAACCAACCAGAACCTTGCCATTGCCATCCACCAGCTATTGGATAAATTAAAGCAGTCATTAAAATAGAGAATATAGCATAGGTAGAATACTTCGTTCTACCTGCAATTGCTCCAGAAACTATAGTTGCAGCTGTTGCGGCAAACATGGTTTGAAAAAACAAATCGGCACCTTCTCCTTGCATTAATCCACTCCAGAAAAACCATCCATTAGAAGTATCACCATACATTAAAGAATAACCTACTAACCAATATGTTAATGAGCCTACACAAATATCAAGCAAGTTTTTCATTGCTATATTTGCGGCATTCTTTGAACGAGTCATTCCTGTTTCTACTAGTGTAAAACCAGCCTGCATAAAGAATACTAAGATACCTGATATTAGCATCCAAAGCATTCCCATATCTGCATTAATAGCAGATACTGCTTCTTCTATATCTTTTGTTGTAGCAGCCACAACTTCTTGCGTTGCGACTAGATTTGGTAATATTGATAAAAAATAATCCATAATAATTGTTTGTAGTTAGTTATTATTTAATTAGAACTGATAGATAGCAGCCATTGTAAATGCTGCAAAACTTTTCGTGCTTTCTAAATCACTATCCGCATACACTTCTTGTGAGTTACTATCTAATCTTAATTCTGGTTTTATAGTTAAACTTTCGTAAGTATAACTTCCTGTTAATGTAAGCGCAAGTACATCTTGATCATCTACAGAAGTATCTGCGTCACTTAACCAATCAAAGTATTCTCCTCTTAAACCAATAGAGAATTTATCGGATGCAGCAAATTGCGGATAGATAGCAGCTCCCATAAAACCTTCACCATCATTATCTGCATAGGCAGCATTTAATCCTAAGTAGAAAGAATCTGAAATATCAAATCCTCCAGTATAATCGATTTCAAAACCTAAAACTTCATTATCATCATAGTAGAAGTTTAAAAATTGTCCAGAATATCCTAGTTGCGCACCTAAAGCATAACCTCCAATGTAATTATTGTTCACATCTGTTGGATTCATAACCGCAACCATTAAACTAAAATCATCGGATAAAGCAAAGTCTGCTTTTAAACCAACATGAGAAAATGGTCCACTTGAAAATAAATACGAAGTACTATAGTTAAAGTTTCCTGTTGGAGAAATT
>JAGPUY010000024.1 GCA_018067265.1 Oceanihabitans sp.
TAGATAAAAACGAAAGGCGATTGTTTATTTCTTTTAAAAGCCGCTTTGCAATAGTTGTGTCATTGTCATTCAGTGCTAGTTGTTGGAAGAAAATGGCTAATTTATTTAATGGCATTTCGACTAAATCTGTAATGGTTGCTCCGCCGATTTTAATATAATTAGCTTCGTTACGTAAACGTTTTCCGTTACAAACTTTACATTTTGTTTTTCCACGGTAACGCGATAACATTACTCGGTTTTGTATTTTGTATGCTTTGCTTTCCAATTCGGCAAAGAAATTATTTAGACCTTCAAAATATTGGTTACCAGTCCAAATTAGTTGTTTTTGTTCTTCGCTTAACTCAAAATACGGTTTGTGAATAGGAAAATTATAATGATGCGAATTATTCACTAATTGATCTTTGTACCAACTCATACTTTCTCCACGCCAAGGGAAAATAGCGTTTTCATACACCGAAAGTGCTGTGTTTGGTATTACCAAATCATCATCTATACCAATAACATCGCCATAACCTTCGCATTTTGGACAAGCGCCATACGGATTATTAAAACTGAATAAATGGACATTTGGTTCTAAAAACAAAATGCCGTCTAGTTCAAATTTATTACTAAAATGCTGTTGCTTATTATCGCTTAACGTTTCTAGAAAGCATTCTCCTTTTCCTTCAAAAAAAGCAGTTTGTGTTGCGTCTGCTAGTCGGTTATAAAAGTCTTCATCGTCTTTGGTGATAATTCGATCTACCACCAAGAAGATATCTTTTACATTCGCTTTAATATCTTGGGTTTCGTCTAGACGAATAATATCCTCTTTAACTTTAATTCTAGCGTATCCTTGCTGATTTAAAACTTTCAGTTTGTCTTGTAATTCTCTTCCTTCTTCTAAATGAATAGGAGCGAGGAGCAGGAGTTTTTCGCCTTCATCAAAAGATTTCACATAGGTAATGACATCTGCTACGGTATCTTTTTTTACTTCTCTTCCAGATTCTGGCGAGTATGTTTTACCAATCCTAGCAAATAAAAGTTTTAGGTAATCGTAAATTTCGGTACTGGTACCAACGGTAGAACGGGGATTTGTGGAATTTACTTTTTGCTCGATAGCAATTGCTGGAGCAATACCTTTAATATAATCTACTTTGGGTTTGTTTAATCGGCCTAAAAACTGTCTTGCATAACTAGATAAGCTCTCTACATAACGTCTTTGTCCTTCTGCATATAGCGTATCAAAGGCTAAACTAGATTTTCCAGAACCAGATAAACCGGTAATTACTACTAATTTGTTTCTTGGTATTACGACATCAATATTTTTAAGGTTATGCAATTTTGCACCTTTTATAATGATATTTTGTTTCGGATTTACTTCAGAAATATTAGTGTTCATAAGCTTTTAAAAGAATAATTCTGCAAAGATACTACAACTAGTTCAGCTTAAAAAATAGATTATTGTGTAATAAAATGTTAAAAAAAGTATTTATTTTTTGTTTTTTAGGAATGATTCTTGTTATATTTGACTCATACTAACATAAATAACAAAATACTAGCTTATAGCATAACATTACTTTTTAAATTTTAACCCCAAGTATTAGAAGGCTTCCTTCTGTGCAAAAAAGTAATCATTATGCAAAAAGAACTTATAACCGACGCTACTCTTGTTAGTAACTACATTAAAGGAGATGAAGGCGCCCTAGGAATTTTAATTACTAGACACAAACAGCGAATTTACAGTTTTATATACTCTAAAGTATATGACAAAGATATTGCTGAAGATATTTTTCAAGATACTTTTATCAAGGTAATACGAACATTAAAAAAAGGTTCTTATAACGAAGAAGGTAAGTTTTTACCTTGGGTTATGCGTATATCGCACAACTTGGTTATCGATCATTTTAGAAAGAGTAATAGAATGCCTAAGTTTAGTAATACTGGTGAATTTAGTATTTTTTCGGTACTTAGTGATAGCGCTTTAGATGCTGAAAAAACAATAATTAAAGAACAGGTAGAACATGATGTTAGACGTGTTATGAATGAGTTACCAGAAGATCAAAAAGAGGTTTTGGTAATGCGTATGTATAATGACATGAGTTTTAAAGAAATTTCTGAAAAAACGGGTGTAAGCATAAATACCGCTTTGGGGAGAATGCGTTATGCTTTAATTAACATGCGAAAAATTATTGATAAGCATAATATTATTTTGACAAATTAACAATAATATAAAGTTTGTTTCGTTTTTAGGGTATAACAAACACATTTTAAATGGCAAAACTTTACTCTAAAAATCCTAAACAGGAACAACTTAACATGAATCCTAAGAATGAAACAGTAGATTTTCTTCTCCGTTATTCTAAGGCATTAAGCGTTTTACAATTTAACAATATGAAGATGGAAACACTTCTTAATTAAACTTTAAAAAGTCCTGATAATTATTTCAGGACTTTTTTTATGCCATTAAAGCATGTATAATATATTAGTTAAACCTTAAAAAGTACATTGGGAATCCTAATGCTTCTTCTTTTTTAATAATCTTAAACCCAAATTTTTGATACATTTTTACGTTCTTTTCAGATGCTGCGTCAATGATTACTGGTAATTCTGTGTTTATAAATTTATTTTTTACTTCTATCATTAAACGAGCAGCAGTTCCGTTTTCTTTGAATTCTTTCTTAACTCCCATAATCATAGGTCTAATATGCTTTTCTTTCGGGTAGTTTTTATTTGCTATAATTTGTCTTTTTAAAACTCCGAAAACATGTGCAATACCTATGCATTTACGCGCTAGTTTAATGTCTAAGCTTATGGTTTTGTAAGTGGTTTTCTCCATATGTGGAAATTTTAATAATAGACATGCTTTGTTATTATTAGAGATATATACCTCGCCAAATAGCATGGCTCTCTCAAAGAGATACTCCATTAATATATGCATGCGTTCTATCCTTTTTTCATCCTGTTTTACCACAAGATTTATAGAATTGCTTTCTTTTAATGGTGCAAATGCAGAAACTAATATTTCGGAAACTATTTTTTTATCTATATGTGTAGCTTTTCTCAATTGAATTAGGTGTTATATAGTTTAAGTGTTTATTTTTTTTTCGGATTATAATATGCTTTTAAAACGGTGCTTCTACCAATCGTTTTAGTGATAATATCCTTTTCTAAATCCCAACCTCTAGCAGGTGAATACTCTCTACCATACCAAATAATTTGTAAGTGTAAATCGTTCCAATGTTCTTCAGGGAAAATACGTTTTGCATCTTTTTCGGTTTGCGTTACATTTTTTCCGTTGGTTAAATTCCAGCGATACATTAATCGATGAATGTGCGTGTCTACTGGAAAAGCGGGAACTCCGAATGCTTGACTCATAACCACGCTTGCTGTTTTATGTCCTACAGCAGGAAATGCTTCTAATGCTTCAAAACTTTGTGGTACTATTCCATTGTGTTTTTCGATTAACATTTTAGATAAACCATAAATTCCTTTACTTTTCATTGGTGACAAACCACAAGGTCTAATGATTTCTTTAATCTCTTCCACAGATAACTTTACCATATCGTAAGGATTGTCTGCTTCAGCAAAAAGTAGTGGAGTGATTTTATTAACGCGCACATCGGTACATTGCGCAGATAGTAAAACTGCCACTAATAAGGTATACGGATCTTTATGATCTAGCGGAATTGGTATTTCGGGATAAAGTGCATTTAACGTTGTTATAACAAAATCTACTTTTTCTTGTTTAGTCATTATTGTATCTTTGATAACAAAAATAACAATTATGACGACATTACAAGTAGGAGATACCGTTCCAAATTTTACAGTGAATAATCAAGATGGTGAAGCGATATCATTAAGTGATTATAAAGGGAAAAAACTTATTGTTTTCTTTTACCCAAAAGCGAGTACTCCAGGTTGTACAACAGAAGCTTGTAACTTGCGTGATAACTACAAAGTATTGCAAGATCAAGGTTATGAATTACTGGGTGTAAGTGCCGATTCTGAAAAAAGACAAACCAATTTTAGAAATAAGTACGAATTTCCTTTTCCGTTATTAGCAGATGAAGATAAAGTAGTAATTAATGCTTTTGGTGTTTGGGGAGAAAAGAAATTTATGGGAAAAACCTATGATGGTATTCATCGAAAAACGTTTCTAGTAGATGAAAATGGGGTAGTAGTTCGAGTTATTGATAAAGTAAAGACAAAAGATCACGCAGCACAGATTTTAGCGTAAAAAGCAGCAGCGATATAAAATAAAAAAGACCTTACTAAGTTTTAACTAAGTAAGGTCTTTTTTTATCATTTTATAGCGTCTCTAGTTTATTGCTCTTCGCTATAAAGTTCTTCGGTTTCACAACTAAATAAACTTTTTTGTTTTATAATTTTAGATACACCTTCAGGAAGCATACTTTCCCAACCAGATTCTCCGCTAGATATCATTTTTAAAACCGTACGAGAAAACACAGAAAGTATTTTAGGATCGTAATCTGCGATATCTACTACTTTTCCGTTGTATTTAAAGAATTTATACAATTCTTTCATTCTAGGATGTACTTTTAAATCTTCACTAGTCGTTAATGTACCATCCTCATTTTCCATAGGATATAAATACACACGTAAATCTTTAAAGAATAATTTACCAAATGCTTCTAAAATTCCTCCACTTAAATGGCGATAGTATTTTTCGTCAAAAATATCTACTAAGTTATTCACGCCCATGGCAAGTCCCATTCTGTTTTTAGAATATTGCGAGAAGTATTCTACCAATTTATAATATTCTTGAAAATTGGATATTAATACGGTTTGACCCAGCGAACAAAGTAATTTTGCTCTATCCATAAAGTCTTGCTCGTCAATTTCTCCTTCCGCACGAAGGTTAGATAAAGTAATTTCAAAAACCACCTGCGTTTTTTCTTCATCTACTTTATTCTCTTTAATAAACATGTCATAAGACTTATGGAACATATCCATATTTACCTTAGTAACCGGTCTAAAACTACCACGAAGTGCTAAAATATTCTTTTTATAAAGTACTCTTGCTGGTAAAACATTGTTTCCATCTGGCGCAAACATGACCGCATCAGTCATCCCATTTTTAACCAGTTGTAAACTCATTAATCTGTTATCTACATCTTCAAAAGCAGGTCCGGAGAAATTAATAGTATCAATTTCTAATTGGTCTTTGTCTAAGTGATCGTATAAATATTTTAATAATTTTTTAGGCTCGTTGTATTTATAGAAAGCACCATAAATAAGGTTTGTTCCTAAAATTCCTAAAGTTTCTTGTTGTAATCTAGCATCGTTTTCTTTAAAACGAACATGCAGTATAATTTCGTTATAATCTTGGTCTGGATCTATTTGGTATTTAATTCCAACCCAGCCATGACCTTTGAATTTTTTAGCAAAATCAATAGTTGCTACGGTATTTGCGTACGAGAAAAATAATTTATTAGGATGGTCGTCACGAGTTAATCGCTCTTCCATTAATCTAACTTCATGATTTAGCATCTTACGTAAACGCGCTTCTGTTACATAACGCTTATCTTCTTCAATACCATAAATAGCATCACTAAAAGCTTTGTCATATGCAGACATTGCTTTTGCAATAGTACCAGAAGCTCCTCCAGCTCTAAAAAACTGACGAACAGTTTCTTGACCAGCGCCGATTTCGGCAAAAGTTCCGTAAATGTTTTCATTTAGGTTTATTCGAAGTGCTTTTGTTTTTAATGAAGGGATTTCATCAAATTGTTTATCACCTTTAATGGTTATTTCCATTTTAAATTTGGTTTACATGCTATTAGATTACCATTTATACATTGAACGTATAATAGCTATAACAAAGATATTAAATTAGTGTACCAAACAAAAAAATAAACTTATTTTTGTTTTAAAATCTATACACAATTGAAAGTAACTTTTCTAGGCACAGGAACTTCTCAAGGTATTCCAGTTATTGGAAGCACACATCCCGTTTGTTTAAGTGATAACGCCAAAGATAAAAGGCTGCGTGTTTCGGTAATGATAACACATAAGGATAACGTTTTTGTTATAGATTGCGGCCCCGATTTTAGAGCGCAAATGCTAAACCAAAATGCGACTAGATTAGATGCTATTTTATTTACGCACGAGCATGCAGATCATACTGCAGGATTAGATGATATACGTCCTTTCTTTTTTAAGCAAGGTGATATACCTATTTATGCACATCAAAGAGTAATTAAATCGCTTCGTAGACGATTTGATTATATTTTTGAAACCGAAAATAAGTATCCTGGTGCACCAAGTGTTGTAGAAAATGAAATTACGAATGCTTCTTTTTTTATAGAGGAATTAAAAGTGACTCCCATTAATGGGATGCATCATAATTTGCAAGTTTTCGGATTCCGATTGGAAGATTTTGCATATTTAACAGATATGAAAACCGTTGCAGACGAAGAGATTGAAAAACTTAAAGGTGTGGATGTTTTGGTTGTTAACGCATTACGCGAAAAAGAACATATTTCGCATTTTAATTTAGAAGAAGCATTAGCTTTTATTGAAAAAGTAAAACCTAAAAAAGCCTATTTAACACATATAAGTCATTGGCTAGGTTTTCATGAAGAAGTACAACAAAAACTTCCTGAAAACGTTTATCTGGCTTATGATGGACTAACCATTAACCTATAATTAATTACTATTATGAAGAGCAAAATTTTTATGTACTTGTTTATTTTTACAGCATTACTTGTTGTGTTTCAATATGTAAATTCTAAAAAGGTATTTGAAGCAGATAAAGTGCAACTAGAAGGCTATGTAAATAAAATAGAGAAATATAAAGATTCTGTTACGGTTTTGGGAGATAAAGCTTTTCAATATGCCGAATTTAGTTTGGGCTATTCTGACGAAGCTTTAAATTATATTGAAAAACGTGGTTACGAAAGCGACCAACTAATAGCACTAATTGAAGAATCGCTTTACGAGCTAAATTTAAAGGAAGGAGATAATCCTTTAGTGCCTTATGCAGCAATGTCTTCTGGCGGAAAAATGATTATTAATGCGATTCGCGTATTAAATCACAAATGGTTAATTTGTAACTTTAATGATGGCGAATATTGGGGCGAATTATTTTTAAAATATACTATTGGTGAAAATGGTGCACTTACTTTTGAAGTAGTAGATTCTTTATTGTATCCAACAAATTAAATAAAATGTTTATATAAAAAAAGACCACTAGTTTTAGTGGTCTTTTTTTTTATTAGTCAAATTATTAGTTTCCGTATTTATATTTTATCGGTTAACCATTCTTTTAACGCATAAAAATTTTGTGGTGCAACGCCATGACCTACAGGAAACTCGCTGTATACCTGTTTTATGTTTAAAGATTTTAAAAACACTGGTGCTTTTCTAGCCCAGTCTACAGGAATAACTTGATCGACACTACCATGCGAACAATAGAAATTAAGACTAGAATAATCCTTCGTTTCTACATCTTCAGGCAAAATAGCAGGATTTATATAACCACTTAAAGCAATAATATTTTTTACTTTTTCAGGATAACTTAGTGCTA
>JAGPUY010000026.1 GCA_018067265.1 Oceanihabitans sp.
AGATACCAAGAACATTGGTGCTTGAATTATTGGATACTTTATTTGTAAGAGTTGTGTAAGTTTGGTTTCCATATCTATTTCCACGAAAGTGGCTGTCTTATTATATTAAACTGAAAATTTTATTCGTACAATTTGGCACTAAGGTTTTGAAATTGCTTGGCAAATATAACAATAAATTTATTATGCACGCATAGTTTATTTTGAATTGTATAAAACAAAAAACGCAATCCAATGAAGGATTGCGTTTTTAATATATTTAGAAAGTTTTAAAAAGATACTCACCTGTGTGAGCATAAGCGATTCGCACAATTTTTACTTATAAAAATTGGCTCTCTGCTTACTTTACTTCTTCGAAGTCTACGTCTTCTACGTCGCTTTCTTCTTTAGTATCTGCTCCTGCATTTGCATCTGGGCCAGCATCTGCTCCACCTTGCGCTTCTGCTTGTGCTTTATACATTTCTTCGCTAGCAACTTTCCAAGCTTCGTTTAAGGTATCTAAAGCTGGAGAAATTACCGCTACATCTTTAGTTTCATATGCTTTTTTAAGTTCTTCTAAAGCTGCTTCCACTGGTGCTTTTTTATCTTCTGATATTTTATCACCAAATTCTTTTAATTGTTTTTCCGTTTGGAAAATCATAGAATCCGCTTCATTCAATTTTTGAGCGTTTTCTGCTGCTTTAGCATCTGCTTCTGCATTTTCTTCTGCATCCGCTTTCATTTTCTTAATTTCTTCTTCTGTTAATCCAGAAGATGCTTCAATACGAATATCTTGTGTCTTACCAGTAGCTTTATCTCCTGCAGAAACTTTAATAATTCCGTTTGCATCAATATCAAAGGTTACTTCAATTTGAGGAGTACCACGTTGTGCTGGTGGAATTCCGTCTAAATGAAAACGTCCAATAGTATTATTATCTGCAGCCATAGATCTTTCTCCTTGTAGTACATGAATTTCTACCGAAGGTTGGTTATCTGCTGCTGTTGAGAATACTTGACTTTTCTTAGTTGGAATCGTAGTATTTGCTTCAATAAGTTTTGTCATTACATTACCCATTGTTTCAATACCAAGAGATAAAGGTGTTACATCTAAAAGTAATACATCTTTAACATCTCCAGATAAAACTCCTCCTTGAATTCCTGCTCCTAAAGAAACAACTTCATCAGGATTTACACCTTTACTTGGTGTTTTTCCGAAGAATTTCTCTACTGCTTCTTGTACTGCTGGAATACGTGTTGATCCACCAACAAGAATAACTTCGTCAATATCCGATTTAGATAAACCTGCTGCTTTTAAAGCAGTTTGACAAGGCTCAATAGTACGTTTTACTAAATCGTCAATTAATTGCTCAAATTTAGCTTTCGTTAATGTTCTTACTAAGTGTTTAGGTCCTGAAGCGGTAGCTGTAACGTAAGGTAAGTTAATCTCCGTTTGTGCAGAAGATGATAATTCAATCTTCGCTTTTTCTGAAGCTTCTTTAATACGTTGTAAAGCCATTGGGTCTTTACGTAAATCAATTCCTTCTTCCGAATTAAATTCGTCAGCTAACCAATCAATAATTTTTTGATCTACATCATCTCCTCCTAAATGCGTATCTCCATCTGTAGAAAGTACTTCAAATACACCATCTCCTAATTCTAAGATAGATACATCATGTGTTCCTCCACCAAAATCAAATACTACTATTTTTTGGTCTGTTCCTTTTTTGTCCATACCATAAGCTAAAGCTGCTGCTGTAGGCTCGTTGATAATACGACGTACTTTTAAACCTGCAATTTCACCAGCTTCTTTAGTCGCTTGACGTTGTGCATCGTTAAAATAAGCAGGAACAGTAATTACTGCTTCTGTTACATCTGTACCTAAATAATCTTCAGCCGTTTTCTTCATTTTTTGAAGAATCATAGCAGATAATTCTTGAGGTGTATATAAACGACCATCAATATCTACACGAGGTGTATCATTATCTCCTTTTACCACTTTGTATGGTACACGTTCTGCTTCTTTTTTAGAATCAGAATACTTGTTACCCATAAAACGTTTAATAGAATAAACCGTTTTTGTTGGGTTTGTAACTGCTTGACGTTTTGCTGGATCACCAACTTTAATTTCACCGCCTTCTACAAAAGCGATAACGGATGGCGTTGTTCTTTTACCTTCCGCGTTTGGGATTACAACTGGTTCGTTACCTTCCATTACAGAAACGCAAGAGTTTGTTGTTCCTAAATCGATTCCAATAATTTTACTCATAATTTTAATATTTGTTTATACAGATTTCCATTTGCACAGAAACTTTGGTGTTGAAATTTATTTTTTTAATCGTAATGTATAAGTCAAGGATTATGCCAATACAATATGACTGACACGATGTCATAAAATAGTGTAAAGATTAAATTATGTTATTTTAACAATTAATATTAAAAGTGATTTGTAACTTTAAACAAAAAAAAATTATGAAAAAGATTGTATCTGCAGTATTCGTATTTGCTTTATTATTAACTTCTTGTCAGGGAGAAGATGGAATTGACGGGCAAAACGGAGGCATTTTTGTTGCTAGTGCTTTTGAAATTGAAATTGATTTTAACAATGCTAATGCTTATGAATACTTTGAAGATTATGGCTTTCAAGTATATTCTTCAGATGTGACATTGGTTTATATTTTATGGCCAGGAGCAGATGGACAAAATGCATGGCGATTAATGCCACAACAAGTTACTTTCGATGAAGGTACATCCAACGAAAGTATTTTAATTTACAATTACGATTTCACACAAACAGATGTTCGATTCTTTCTAGGTGGTACCGTAGACTTAGATGCTATAGATTCTGGCTGGACTCAAAACCAACGTTTTAGAGTTGTTGTTGTTCCTGCAGATGATGTAGATGCAGCTGTAGACACGTCAAATATAGATGCTGTCATGAAAGCAAATAGTATAGAAGCTTTTGAAAAAAAGTAAGTTTCTTGCCTTACAAAATGTATATTTACGCCAACTATAAAAGGTTTTAGTAAATGGAATGTATTTCGGTTTTTGATATGTTAAAAATTGGTGTTGGTCCTTCTAGTTCCCACACTTTGGGTCCTTGGCGAGCAGCAGAACGTTGGATCAAAGAATTAAAAGCAAATAACACTTTTGATAAAGTGGAAAGCATTCAAGTAGATCTGTACGGTTCTTTATCTTTAACAGGAAAAGGACATGCTACAGATTATGCTGTAATGCTTGGTTTATGTGGTTTTGATCCGGAAACGATTCCGACAGAAAATATTCCAGAAATAATTGCTACTATTAAAGAGACGAATACTTTATCTTTTAATAGCGAAAAGCCAGTTTCTTTTAGTCCTTCTGAAGCTATTATATTCAACCGAAAATTTTTACCTTTTCATTCGAACGGCATGGCATTTACAGCAGTAATAGATGGCAAGAAAAAGAAATCTACCTTCTACTCCATTGGTGGTGGTTTTGTGGTTAAAGAAGAACGACGAAACTCGAAACGAAATTTTGAAATAAAATGTTCCTTTCCATATCCTATAGATAAAGGAACAGAGCTTTTACAATTTTGTAAAAACTTAGGACTACCTATTTCGCAAGTGGTTTTAGAAAATGAAAAATCGATTCGCTCTTCGGAAGAAATTGACAAAGAATTACAGCGTATTTGGGATACCATGTTAGAATGCATGTATCTTGGTTGTCATACCGAAGGTAATCTTCCTGGCGGATTGAACGTACGCCGTCGCGCCTATGATATGCATCAAAAGTTAAAAGGAGAAAAACAATATACCACACATGTGGAATGGCTTTATTCGATAAGAAATACCGAAGTTAAGTTTCGACAAATATTAAAGTGGGTAAGTTGTTTTGCACTAGCTGTAAACGAAGTAAATGCGTCTTTAGGTCGTGTTGTAACGGCACCTACAAACGGAAGCGCTGGAGTAATCCCTGCTGTTTTAATGTATTATCTGGTTATTGAAAACCACGATGGTAATTTTGAAGACATCAAACGTTTTCTATTGGTTGCTGGAGAAATAGGAAGCATCTTTAAAAAAGGAGCTACTATTAGTGCAGCAATGGGAGGATGTCAAGCAGAAATAGGTGTGAGTTCTGCAATGGCTGCAGGCGCGCTAACAGAATTACTTGGTGGTACACCAGAACAAGTTTTGGTTGCTGCAGAAATTGCTATGGAACATCATTTAGGTTTAACCTGTGATCCTATTGGCGGTTTAGTACAAATACCTTGTATAGAACGCAACGCCATGGGAGCAATTAAAGCTATTAACGCAGCAGAGTTAGCCTTAGATACCGATCCTAACCATGTAAAAGTTCCCTTTGACAAAGTAGTGGCTACCATGTGGGAAACCGCTAAAGACATGAGTTCTAAATACAAAGAAACTAGTGAAGGCGGTTTGGCGGTTAGTGTTAATATGGCAGATTGTTAAAAAAGTCTGCAGTTAACCATAGGCCGTTCGCAGTATATAACCGAACCTTCTAACGTTATTGTTTTTACAGTAAGTTAAAACATTAACTGGAATTATACACTTATTTTAGTACTTTTACAATCTATCAAACTATACAAAAACAGATGTCTGTAGCAAAAAAAGAATACAAAAGAGTAACCGTAAAATCATTAGTCGATATGAAGAAGCATGGGGAGAAAATCTCTATGCTAACTGCTTACGATTATACCATGGCAAAAATTGTGGATGGTGCAGGAATTGATGTTATTCTAGTTGGTGATTCTGCCAGTAATGTAATGGCTGGACACGAAACGACATTACCTATTACTTTAGATCAAATGATTTATCATGCTTCTTCTGTAGTTAGAGCAATACATAGAGCTTTAGTAGTTGTAGATTTACCTTTTGGTAGTTACCAAAGTGACCCAAAAGAAGCTTTGCGTTCTGCCATTAGAATAATGAAAGAGTCTGGCGGTCATGCTGTAAAGATGGAAGGTGGAAAAGAAGTTAAAGAATCTATAAAAAGAATATTAAACGCAGGAATTCCTGTTATGGGGCATTTAGGTCTAACGCCTCAATCTATATATAAATTTGGTACGTATACGGTACGTGCTAAAGAAGAACAAGAAGCACAACAACTTAAAGAGGATGCTTTAATGCTTGAAAAAGCGGGATGTTTTGCTATTGTTTTAGAAAAAATACCTGCTAAACTAGCAAAAGAAGTTGCAGCCAGTGTTTCTATTCCTGTAATTGGTATTGGTGCTGGAAATGGTGTAGATGGCCAAGTATTGGTTACGCATGACATGATTGGAATGACTCATGAATTTAATCCGCGTTTTTTAAGACGATACATGAATTTATACGAAGAAATGACGAGTGCATTTACACAGTATGGTGACGATGTAAAAAGCGGTGATTTCCCTAACGACGAAGAGCAGTACTAGTATTCAGTGTTCCGTGTACCGTGTACCGTGTACCGTGTTCAGTAAATAAAAATTATTCAAGTATTTGTGGGAAGACCTTCAGAAAAAATCTTATCTAATAAAAAGAACCTTCAAGTTGTTTACGAAGACAATCACATTGTTATTGTAAATAAGCGTGCTGGAGATCTTGTGCAAGGTGATAAAACGGGAGACAAACCACTAAGTGATGTGGTTAAAGAATACATTAAAGATAAATATAACAAACCTGGAAACGTCTATTTAGGAACGGTACACAGACTAGATAGGCCTACAACTGGCTTAGTGATTTTTGCTAAAACGAGTAAGGTTTTACCACGATTAAATAAGCTTTTTGTTTCCAAAGATATTAGTAAAACCTATTGGGCAGTGGTGAAAAACGCACCGCCAAAAAATAGTGACACACTAACACATTGGTTAAAAAAGAATCCGAAAAACAACAAATCTACGGCGTATATAAAAGAGGTTTCGGACAGCAAACACGCCATACTTCATTATCAGACTTTAAAAAAACTAGATAACTATTATCTATTAGAAGTAAACCTAGAAACGGGTAGACATCATCAAATACGTTCCCAACTATCTAGTATTGGTTGCGCTATAAAAGGGGATTTAAAATATGGATTTGATAGAAGTAATAAAGATGCAGGTATACATTTACACGCCAGAAAAATAGTGTTTATACATCCTGTTTCTAAGGAAGAAATTAATGTTACAGCGCCGTTACCAAAGGATCCTATTTGGGACGCTTGTACGTGATAAACAACCCAAAATCCAAAAACTAAAGAATACAACAACTTACGTTACTTTGTTTAACCTTCCTCTAGGAAAAAATTAAAAAGGATACAATCTAGCGCCTATTCGTATTCAAAGGGATAATTAATAGTAAGCACAACGCCTTCCCCTATTTTTGAAGTTAAGTGAAACGAAGCGTTAATAAGTGCTGCTCTACTCTTCATGTTTATTAGTCCGGATCCTTTTTCGGCAGTCTCTACATCGAAACCTTTACCGTCATCACTAGCCACTATTAGTAAATTTTCACTTTGGTAATCTAAGATAATTTTTAAGTTTTTTGCTTCGGAATATTTCACCGAATTGGATAAAAACTCTTGCAGAATTCTAAACATAATTATTTCATGCTTCTTCTTTGCAATAGGAATTTTATTCCCTTTCACAGTTAATTCTGCACTTGTAAATTTCATTCGTTTTAATCGATCTAATTCATTTGCAATCGATTTTTCAAAACCAATATTTAAAACAACTTCATTATTTAATGATTTAGACAAGGAACGTACTTCTTTTAAACTCTCTCTAACAATATTTGTAGTTTCTGTTATACTATTTTTAATTTCTGGAGAAACTTGCGTACCTAAAATACTTAATTGCATACTTGCAACCGATAGAAGTTGCCCAACATTATCGTGTAATTCCCAACCAATACTTTTTAAAGTTTGTTCTTGTATTTCGGTTTGTGTTCTAGATATTTCTTCATCAAATAATTTTTGCTGGTTAATCTTATCTAGCAATAATTTATTTTTCCTTTTCTGAAAAACAATAAAAAAAAGAATAATTAAAGTACAAACAATAAGAAGTACACCAATCATATACACCAACAAATAGCGTTCTGCAGCTGTAGAAACGGGACTTTTCTCTTGTAATACTACTAATAGGTTATTAATCATATTCTGGTTTAGACACTATTAATCCAACAATGTAAGAAATATACATAAATGAAATTACGACCAAATTAATACAACTTCTTAAATAAACATAATCTCTATCTGTTTTTGTATAATAAGGTTCAAAAAAAGCGAGTGGTGTTTTAATTAACCAAAACAGAAGAATAGCAACACTTATATAAAAGTTTAAAGAAGTATAGAAGCTTAAAATTTTGTCGCTTTGCAAAATTTCTAGAAAGTAAAAAAACACACATTGCAAAATAATTAATGCGCTTAAAATAGAAACCAAAGGAATGGCACCCGTAAAATATAAGGGTAAGTTGAATAAGATTAAAGCTATGGAAATAAAAATAAAAAGGACTACAGAAAACTTTAAAATTTTCTTAAGCACTTTATTTACTAAAATTTTAGAATAGTAAAATCCAAAAAACACGGAAGCTCCTATTTTCCAAAAAAGGGTATACCACCAATAATTACGTTCAAATACTGTTCCGTCCAAAAAACTCAGAATTCCATCATTTTTAACGTAATAGGTATATTTCCCTACCACCACAATAATTACGGTGTACACTAAAAAGAAGATAAAATATTTAGCAGCTGTATGCTTATACTTTTTATAAAGTACCAAACCAGTTACAGCTGCTAATACTTCAACAAATAACATGATATTACCTCTGTTATTTATTAAAAAATCCATCATATTATTGTGGGTAATTAGCGGCTGGTGGATCTCCTGCGCTTCCATCATTTAATCCATCTCCGCCAGGGATATCTCCATTACCAGGAGGTGCAGAAAGCACTTTTCCTTCCGATAGAGATGCATTACCAGTTGGCACCATAAACATGGTTGTATAACCAACTTCTTTTCCTTCGTCTGCATGCGCACCTAAATAAACACGAATACCATTCATGTCATATCCCAATTCTTTACTTTGGATTTTAGCATATTCAATAAAGCCTTCCATGTCTTCTATAGACCACCAAGCAGATCGATTGTCAGGTCTACCAACAATAGAGTCACTAATTAATTTATGTCTAGAATCGAAAGCTTTATCCAAAGCAATTGCTTCATCCGGTGTAATAATCCCTTTTGGTGTTGTCATATGTATATTTGTTTGTGAGTTACATAAATAAAAATAACAAATCAAAAATCCAATAGCAAAACCAAGAAGTAGTAATAATAATTTTTTCATAAGTTATATATTAATTAATAGCTCTATAAAGGTAATAAAAAAAATAGTCTGGACAACGTTCTCGTACAATACTTACATATTCTTTAGTAAAGGTATATGCTTTGATTAAATAGTATATAATAAAAGCGTAGAAAGGAGTCCGATTTAAACTGATATTTTTATCCTAACCAACCTTCTCGATCTAAGCTTCGGTATTGAATGGCTTCACTAATATGCGCCCCGTTTATTTCTTCTTGGCATTCCAAATCGGCAATCGTTCTAGATACTTTTAAAATCCTGTCATACGCTCTTGCGGAAAGGTTTAAACGTTCCATTGCTGTTTTTAATAACTCTTTAGAAGCGGCATCTAAAACGCAATGTTTTCGTATTTGCTTGGTATTCATTTGTGCATTGTAATGTACCACATCCGAATCTTCAAAACGCGTTGTTTGAAGCTGTCTAGCAGCAGTAACCCGTTTTCTTATTTCTACAGAAGTTTCGCCTTTTCGTTCTTCTGAAAGTTTTTCAAAAGGAACAGGAGTTACTTCTATATGTATATCTATTCTGTCTAACAAAGGCCCAGAAACCTTGCTTAAATACCGTTGCATTTCTGCCGGGCTCGAAGTTACAGGTGCGCCAGGATCGTTAAAATAACCACTCGGACTAGGATTCATACTTGCAACTAACATAAACGAAGATGGATACGTAACTGTAAACTTTGCTCTAGAAATAGTAACTTCTCGATCTTCCAATGGTTGCCGCATTACTTCTAAAACTTCCCGTTTAAATTCAGGCAATTCATCTAAAAACAAAACACCGTTATGGGATAATG
>JAGPUY010000037.1 GCA_018067265.1 Oceanihabitans sp.
TCATGGGCTTTTGTGCGCAATCGATTCATGGCCTTTACCACTAAAAACACGGTTATTCCCACGATTAAAAAATCGAGAGAGACTTCAAAGAAAGTTCCGTATTCTATGGCAACCTCATTGGTTGTAATGACTCCTTCGTTATTTACAGCGGTATCCCGAAGCACATACCTTTTATCTTGAAAGTTTAAACCATCAGTCATTAAAGATAAAGGCGGCATCATTACCTTCTTCACTAATACATCTATTACTTTATTAAAAGATGCACCAATAATAATACCGATTGCCATATCCATCATATTTCCCTTTACAGCAAACTCTTTAAATTCCTTTATGAATTTCATCTTTCTATTATTTAAAGCTGCAAATATATCCATTTAGAACAGAAACAAATCCATTCCTTTAAATAAAATAAAACTGCAATCCTCACCAAACCACACAAGTCTATAGTTTAATAAATTCATATATTTAAGATATGAAAGCTGCTTGAAAAATAAGGGATCGGATTCCTATTTAGAAAGAATGTTACAGATCATTGTTATCCTCCTAACATTTGCAAGATTAAAAGTATGTCGGCAGAACTACAAAGGCACATACTAACACGCAATTACCCTACTGAAGAATATCTATTGTAGCAGCTAATGAAGCAGAAGTTTAAATCAACCAGCAAAATAGGACAAGTACGGCACACCACACTACCCCATATTGTTGGTTGTAGAAATAAAATACAAAGAAGAAAGACAAGTCCTTAAATACTCTTACTGCTATTTCTTATAAAACTTAGCGTACTTTCGATACGCAAAGAAACCAAGTATAGCTACAATTGCACAAGAAATCCCTATAATTTTAACGCTCATCACTTGATCACCACTAGCATAAGAGTGCAATCCTGCAAGGTAAAAGTTCACTCCAAAATAGGTCATCATAATACTTGCAAAAGCTATTATAGACATCAAATTAAAACCAAAACGACCACGAAGTCCAGGAACTAAACGCATGTGGATTACAAATGCGTACACCATAATACTAATTAAAGCCCAAGTTTCTTTAGGATCCCAGCCCCAATATCTTCCCCAACTTTCGTTTGCCCACATACCACCAAGGAAGTTTCCTATAGTAAGCATCACTAAACCAACCGTTAAAGCCATTTCATTGATAATGGTTAGCTCTTTAATGTTGACTAACATTTTTTCTTTGTTTTTATCTGTCGTTGCAATCATTAAAATAAGAGAAACGATTCCTAAGATCATTCCAAGAACAAATGGTCCGTAACTAGCTACAATAATAGAAACGTGTATCATTAACCAGTAACTATTTAAAACAGGCTGTAAGTTTGCAATTGCAGGATCTAACCAGTTTTGATGCGCAAAGAATAAAATAATAGACGCTACAAATGCCGTAGACGCAATGGTTAAATCACTTTTTCTTCCAAAGAACAAACCAAATAACATGGCAGACCAAGCTACATATAACATCGTTTCATAGGTATCACTCCAAGGTGCATGACCAGAAATATACCAACGCGCTATTAAACCAACGGTATGAATTATAAATAAAGTGATAATTAGCCATTTACTAATTTTAACGGCAACATCAATACCTTTTCTTTTACTACTTAATATTTGCGTGATTAAAAACACAAACATTAAGAATCCTGCTAACAAATAATATCTATATAGATTTTTAAAAACATTGTATTTATTATAGTTAATCTCTGCACTTATTTTATTATCACTAAGCATTATCGCACTCCCGTATTTATGCTGTGTTTTATTAAAAGATTCTAATAGTTTTTCAGCTTCAGTATAATCTCCAGATTCTTTCGCTTTATTTAAAGTAAATAAATATGCTGAAAAACCAGAATTCACAAAGTTTCCGTAGAGTGAATCTGTAATCTTTTCTTTGTAACCCTCTTTTCTATATTCTAAAGGAGAGATCCATTTATTATTATCGTCTTCTGGAATTGGAAATATTTTTAATGTTAATCCTTCAATCGCATTCGACAAAATAGTTGCACGTTGATCTGCTAACTTTAATTCTTTTTGGTAACCGTTAGGCGTTTTCGTTTTATATGCATCTTCTAAATACGGATTCAACTTATAGCTTAAGTTTTCGTCAAAGAAATCTACAATCGTTGCGTAATCTTTCTCCTTCGGAATACCTAAAATCGTTTTAAGCGAATCTGTTTGCATTGCCTTTAGGTATATAATTGGAACATTATACCAAAGTAACGGACTCTCACTTATAGAAAGTAATATTTGATTAGGACTTAATCCTGCATAGGTTTCGCTATGATGTATTTTTCGAACTAACTCGGATGCGTACGTGTTCATTGGCATCATACGACCACTTAAATCCTGAATAACTAATCTTCCAAATTTATCTGCATGTTCTTTTGGTGTAGCATTAGCTATTAAAATAGAATCTATTTGCGCTGCTGTTGGTGCTTGATGCTGTTCTTCTTGTGCAAAAGTTTGCATCGCGAAACACACAAATACTACCGAAAGTAATTTTGCTTTTTTGGCTTTAATCTTATCTAGATGTCTTCTTAGGTCTCCAAATCTAGATCCTTTAGAAAAGAATATAGCTATCATACCAAAGTAAAGCAAGAAATACCCTAAATAGGTAATCCAAGTTCCCCAAAAATCATGATTTACAGAAAGAATAGTTCCTTTTTCATCTGGATCGAAGTTAGATTGGAAAAATTTATAACCGCCATGATTTAAAATGTTATTCATAAAAATTCTATAATCAAAATCACCTTCTTTTTCATCTAAAACAGTTACTTCACTAGCATAAGAAGAATAACTTCTTTCCGTTCCAGGATATCGTTCTGCGATAAAATCGTTTAACTTAATATGAAAAGGAAGCTCTAAAACCTTTGCTCCATAACGGAATGCGAAGTCTAAACCACCTATTTTAACTTGCTTAAAGGCATTGTTTTTATATGGTCCACCAAGAAGTCCTACTCTTTTTGTTTCCCCATTTGCAGTTACTTTTAAAACGATACCATCTTCATCTCCTTTAAACATTTCCGACTTTTTCACAATATCAAATTCCCCCTTAACCACAGGCTTAGGAAAAACCATTTGCATACTACCGATAACATAACGAGAACGTAAAACTAATGGTTGTAAACTGTCCTTTATCAATTTTCCTGATTCCATGGTTGCCATGGTTAGGTACTCTCCTTCAAATGGAGAATGAATATTTAATCTATTACCTTCTTGTGTAATATTTATAGCACCCTTTGTAGGTTTATTTAGAGCTATTAGCACATTATGAATACTTTGTACTTCTCCTGATTTTAAAAAATGATTATGTGGGCCATCACTTCCTGCTTCTACAATTTTAAGATATTCTTCTCCATTCTCACTAGGAACAATATCTTCTTCTGCGCCACCAATAAATTTCTCTAATTCGATGCTAACCGGTTGGTTATTATAATGGGTATTTACTTCAAAACTATTTTCTAAACGTGGCGAAAAATCTACGGCACGTTCTACTGGTAGTCTTTGCGGCACACCATCAATTTCGTAGTCTCCATCAATATAGGTTGTGATGTAAGTTTTTTGGGATAAGAATTTATTTTCAGTAGCTCCTTCACGAATTGGCATCATCCCTTCAAAACTCGCATAGCGTGTAATAAACGCACCAAAAAGTATAAATATGAAAGATAAATGCAGTAGTAGAGTTGCCCATTTTTCCTTTTTATATAATCGGAATCTAAAAATATTTCCAACAAAATTAATAACAAAAAACAGCATGATACCTTCAAACCACCAGGTATTATACACTAAGTTTCTACTATATGGCGTTGGCGAGGTATCCATTCCTGCATCCATAAAAGTACCAACAGCCATTGCTGTTGCAAATAAAATAAAAAGAATAGCAGTTAGTCTGGTTGAAAAAAGAATATTGGAGAGTTTCTTTAGCATAATTACAAGCTTTTTTTTGCTCGTGCAAATTTACTGAATTTTGTTTATTTCTGACTGTTAAAATTTAAAAGAGTTTGGTGGAATTATTTTTCATGAAAAGCCCCAAACATGTAACGTTCTTTTTACAAGAATTTCTCGCATCTACTCCAGTTACTATTCCCTATGACTTTTATTTTATTACACAGAGAATACAGCGATTTCACAGAGACGAAAAATCGCAAAGCTATTTAACTGAAGAATGCTTACTAAACACCGCTCACTCCTTTCCTCGTGCAGCAAAAATATTCAGGTACATAAAAGTGCCCATTTTTCGCGCTCTTCGTTTTGCATTATCCGCAATTTCACCTTCAAATAATTCGTCTAAAGTTTGATACCATAAATTTAACCATAAGCCAAAGTGTAGATTATTGATAGTATGGTTAAACTGTTTATCCACTTTCACGTGTGCTTCCAACGGATTCCCGCGATACTTTTTTTCTAACTTTCTAGTCATAAAAAGACTAGTTTCCCAAAAAGTAGTTAAGTGCTCTAAGTGTGCTTCCCAGTCTTTAATAGTTTCATTAAAAAAAGGACCAAGGGTTTCCTCTGCTCTCACTTTTTCATAAAAATTAGAAACTAACAAAAAGATATCTTCTCGAGTATTTATATCTGATTTATTCATGTATTCGAAATTAAGTCTTTATTTTTAAAAAAAAGGAATTAAATATTCTTAATTAGTAATTGATTATTCTTGTTATTTTAGCAGAATGATTGACGTAGTATTACTTGGCGCAGGAAATGTAGCAACACATTTATTTAAGGCTTTTACAAATGCGGAAAAAGTAACTGTAAAGCAATGGTATAATAGAAACTTAAGAACTATTGAGAGGTATAAAACCAGAGTTGCAATTACAGATAATTTAGAAGATTTAGTAGAAGCAGATGTTTATATTTTAGCGGTAAGCGACGATGCTGTTGCAGATTTATCTGTACAACTTCCATTTGAAAACAGATTAGTGGTGCATACTTCTGGTAGTGTAAGTTTGTATGCCATAGATAAAAAGAACAAACGTGGTGTTTTCTATCCGTTGCAAACGTTTAGCAAAGCTGCTAACGTAGATTTTTCGGATGTTCCCTTGTGCTTAGAAGCATTAAATAACAAAGAAGATCTTCCTATTCTAAAAAAATTAGCAAAAGCTATTGGTAGTCAGCCACATAAAGTAAATAGTGATCAACGTGCTGCTTTACATTTGGCTGCTGTTTTTGTAAATAATTTTACCAATCAGATTTACAGACTAGCACATGAAATTACAGAATCTCAAGGTGCAGAATTTGAAATATTAAAACCATTAATAAAAGAAACGGCTAGAAAACTGGACGAAGTTTCTCCGTTTTTAGCACAAACCGGTCCTGCCAAACGCAACGACAAAAAGACAATAAAAAAACATTTAAAAGCGCTAACCGATAAACATCACAAAGACGTTTATGAGTTGCTCACGAAATCGATTCAAAAAACACATGGCACTTTCGCGAAACCAAAAGCGAAGCCAAATAAAAAATAAATACCATGGAAGACAAAAGCTATAAAGAATACCTAAACCAAATCACTACATTTATTTTTGATGTAGATGGCGTACTTACAGATGGAACAGTAACGGTTACCACTTCTGGAGAAATGCTAAGAACCATGAATATCAAAGATGGTTATGCTTTAAAAACGGCGATAGATAAAGGATATTCTGTATGTATTATTTCTGGCGGAAGTAATGAAGGCGTTAGAAAACGTTTAGAAAACTTAGGCCTTACCGATATTTATCTTGGCGCACATAATAAAACGGAACAGCTTAACGACTACCTAGAAAAGCATCGTTTAAAATTAGAGAACACTTTATATATGGGAGATGACATACCAGATTTCCCGGTCATGCAATTGGTTGGTCTGCCTTGTTGTCCGCAAGATGCAGTGCCAGAAATCAAAGCTATTTCGAAGTATATTTCACATAAAAACGGTGGAAAAGGTGCAGTTCGCGATGTTATTGAGCAAGTACTAAAAGTGCAAGGTAAATGGAATGGCAGCTTTGATGCTAAGTATGATTAGTTAGCTGTTAGCTGTTAGCAAACTAAATATTCCTTTTTAATCTTTAACTATTAAATGCAAAACATTTTAAAACTCATTCGCTGGAAAAACTTAATTATGATTGCCTTGGTGCAATTATTAATTAAATATGCGCTTTTCGAACCTTTTGGAGTTACCATTACCTTAAACGGTGTGGGTATTTCGGTTTTAATTTTAGCCACATTATGTTTGGCTGCTGCGGGAAATATTATAAATGACATTTATGATGTAGAAACCGATTTAGTAAACAAACCAGATCGCGTAATTGTTGGTAAATCTATTTCAGAAAAAACAGCCTACAACTTGTTTTTTGCATTTAATATTATTGGTGTCGGACTCGGTTTTTACTTATCGCACGTGGTTGGCAAAAGTCCGTTTTTCACCTTATTCGTGATTATCTCGGCACTACTTTACATTTATGCTTCCTACTTAAAACAATTGCCTTTTATTGGTAATCTTGTGATTTCCATTTTGGTCGCTTTAAGCTTAATTATTGTCAGTATTTTTGATTTACTTCCTGTGGTTACACCTTCCAACAAAGAAGCACAATTAACCTTTTTTAAAATTGTTTTAGACTACGCTTTTTTCGCATTTATTATAAACCTTATTCGCGAGATGGTAAAAGACATGGAAGATATTGATGGCGATTACAAAGCACAGATGAACACTTTACCCATTGCAATTGGAAGAGATCGTACGCATAATATCATTTTTGTTATTTCGCTAATTCCCATACTTGCAGTGGTATATTATGTAACTACTTTTCTATACAAACAAGAATTAGCTGTAGCTTACTTTTTACTCCTTATTATAGCACCACTTATTTATATAAGTATAAAATTATTTTCTGCTAAAACAAAGAAAGACTATACACATATTAGTGTTATATTAAAGCTTGTTATGCTTTTCGGAATGCTTTCGATGCTACTTTATCCTTTAATTTTAAAATAATGCTAAAAGAAAAACTTAAAAACTACAATCTTATTCTTGCTTCTGCTTCGCCTAGGCGACAACAATTCTTTAAAGATTTAGATCTAGATTTTCAGATTCAATTAAAACCTGTTGTTGAAGAATACCCCGAGAAACTTCGCCATTTTGAGATCACAGATTATCTCGCACAATTAAAATCTCTTCCTTTTAAAACCCATTTACAAGAAAAAGATATTTTAGTAACCAGCGATACTATTGTTTGGCAAAACGAGAACGCCTTAGGAAAACCAAGAGATAGAGACGAAGCTTTTCAAATATTAAAATCCTTAAGCAACGTCACACACGAAGTAATTACATCGGTTTGCTTTACGACTAAAACGACTCAAAAAACAGTAAGTAATGTCACTAAAGTAACTTTTAAAAAGTTATCGGATGCAGAAATTAATTACTACCTAGACAACTTTAAACCATACGACAAAGCTGGCGCATACGGCATACAAGATTGGATTGGCTATATCGGAATTACAAAAATTGAAGGTTCTCATTATAATGTAATGGGTTTACCGCTTCACTTGGTGTATCAAACTTTATTAGAAATAGTAAACTAACCTCTTTTTTTATTTTTAAGAACTTTTTCTAATTTATCTTTGCACTTTATTTAAAAATTATGAAAGATTTTTTTGCCACCTATAACGACCACCTAATAAATTCCTTAATTCTATTAGGCGTATTACTATTATTATGGTTTATTCTAAAAGTTTCTATTCGAAAAATTGGAAGAAAATCAGGTATTAACGATGCGCGTATTCACCTAATAATCAGATACACCACCGTTACCTTATTTTTTATTGGATTTTTAATTTTAGCTTTTATTTTTGGAGCACAATTTGAAGATCTTGCTTTGGTATTCTCTTCTGTTTTTGCGGTTATAGGAATAGCTCTTTTTGCAATTTGGTCTATACTAAGCAATATTACTTCTGGGGTAATTATGTTTTTCTCTTTTCCGTATAAAGTTGGAGACAAAATTCAAATCCACGATAAAGATTTCCCTATAGAAGCGATTATAGAAGACATTAGAGCGTTTCAATTACATCTAAGACAAGACAACGGCGATTTAGTAACCTACCCAAATAACCTCATCTTACAAAAAGCGGTAACACTAATTCAAAAAGATGCGATTGAAGATTTTGAACATGGCTCGGATCTAATCTAAATATTAAGTTAAATAAAGATTAAAACCATTATACCCGCTAGTATCTTTTTTATATTTGGTTCTTAAACGAACCAAAATGATGCGCAAGCTACTACTCTATTTTTTTATTTCTTTATTTACCATTACAAGCTCACAAGCACAACAACCTAAAAAACCAAACGCCTCTCAGATTTTCGAATCTATAAAAAAACTTAATTTTTTAGGATCTGTTTTATACGTTGCTGCACATCCAGATGACGAAAACACACGTTTAATCTCTTACATGGCTAATCATGTAAAAGCACGTACGGCATACTTATCGTTAACTCGTGGTGATGGCGGACAAAACTTAATTGGACCAGAAATTAGAGAACTTCTTGGTGTCATTAGAACACAAGAATTACTTACGGCAAGAAATATAGATGGTGGCGAACAGCGCTTTACCAGAGCAAACGATTTTGGCTATTCCAAACATCCAGACGAAACGTTGGCTATTTGGAACAAAGAAGAAGTGTTAAGCGATGTCGTTTTGGCTATCCGACAATTTAAACCTGACGTAATTATTAATCGTTTTGACCACAGAAGTCCGGGTTCTACGCATGGTCATCATACCAGTTCGGCAATGTTGAGTTTGGAAGCTTTTGATTTAACGAATAAAAATTCTGTGTATCC
>JAGPUY010000072.1 GCA_018067265.1 Oceanihabitans sp.
CTTATCACCTTCTCCCTCATCACCTTTTGCCTTTTGCCTTATCACCTTCTCCCTCATCACCTTTTCCCTAATCCCTTTTGCCTTATCAACTTTTCCCTAATTACCTTTTGCCTTTTCCCTTCCGCCTCATTACCTTTGCCCTATTACCCTTTTACCCAAAACCATGCTATACCAAATCAAACAATACTTAAAATTCTTAAAAAAATCCACCAACCAACATGGTGTACATTCCCCGTTTGTATATACGCTAGTGACCAAATGTTTTTATAACAAGAAAAAAAACAAAGATTATCACACACTAAAACAATACAGAGAAAAACTATACCAAAACAATACAACCATTGCTGTAACCGACTTTGGCGCTGGAAGTCGCGTTTTTAAATCCAACGAAAGACAAGTTTCCAAAATTGCAAAAACAGCAGGAATCACAAACAAAAGAGCACAACTACTCTACCGAGTTGCAAATTATTTTCAAGTAAAAAATAGCCTCGAATTAGGAACATCTTTAGGATTAGCAACCACTGCTTTAAGCCTAGGAAATAAAAATGGAAACACGATAACCATAGAAGGTTGCCCAGAAACCGCTAAAATTGCAAAACAGCAATTCGAAGCTTTTCATTTTAAAAATATTGATTTGAAAATCAATGCTTTTGAAACGGAATTAGCCAAAATCAAAAACAAAGCTTTCGATCTTATTTATATCGACGGAAACCATCAAAAAGAAGCGACTTTAAACTATTTTGAAATTGTACTAGATAAGATCCATAATGATTCTATCCTTATCTTTGACGATATCCATTGGTCTGCATCCATGACGGCAGCTTGGCAAGAAATTAAAAACCACCCACAAGTTACGGTAACCATAGACACCTTTTTCTGGGGAATCGTATTCTTCCGCAAAGAACAAGAAAAAGAACATTTTAGCATTAGAGTGTAACATAGCAGTTCGTTTAGCGTCTTATGATAAATAAGAAATATGTACCTTGCTTTCTTTTACAATTGGAGGCACTTATAACTTAAAATTTTACAACTTATATTTATGAGCAACGTTATTGAAATTAAAAATATTATTCGGGATTTTAAACTAGGTACAGAAACTGTTCATGTTTTAAAAGGAATCGATTTAAATATAGAACGTGGTGATTATGTAGCAATTATGGGACCTTCTGGTTCTGGGAAATCTACGCTTATGAATCTTTTAGGTTGTTTAGATACACCAACCTCTGGAAGCTACTTGTTAAGCGGACAAGATGTTAGTAAGATGTCAGACGACCAACTTGCCGATATTCGTAACAAAGAAATTGGTTTTGTATTTCAAACCTTCAACCTATTACCAAGAACCACCGCTTTAGACAATGTTGCGTTGCCAATGGTTTATGCAGGGAAATCTAAATCAGAACGTCATGCACGTGCTGCCGAAGTTTTAACAGACGTAGGTCTTGCCGACAGAATGGACCATAGACCAAACCAACTTTCTGGTGGACAACGCCAACGTGTTGCTGTTGGAAGAGCTTTAGTCAATAATCCATCTATTATTCTTGCAGATGAGCCAACAGGAAACTTAGACTCTAAAACCGGATTAGAAATCATGGGTTTATTTGATGAAATCCATAAAGCAGGAAACACCGTTATTATGGTAACCCATGAAGAAGAAATTGCTGCACATGCCCATCGCGTGATTCGTTTACGTGACGGTGTTGTAGAAAGCGACACTAGAAATAGGTAATTTTAGTTTTTAGAATATTGTCATTTCGAGCTTGTCGAGAAATCTCTTTCTTATTTGGGCAATTTGCTTTTGGCAGAAAAAACCAAAACCTTAAACCGAAGTTTTACAAAAGCTAAGCCCTACTATCCGTATTGCGGGCAAATCCGGATTGTACTTTTCAAGCTGCCAATATCTAGACTATTCGTATTGTTACATGCTACATTTTAAAAAGTGCTTCGCCTTTTAAGACAAACCATCCACTTTTTTTGTTGCAACAAAAACCACCTTCCTTTAGCTAAAGGAAGTAGCTGAAATCGAGTATGATTTTATAATTCGAGGTAATAATAAATTAATTCCAAACCTTGAGCATTCTCGCAAGGATTGTCCCCTTAAGGGTTATCGAAATGAAAATGCATTTTCATTGAAGATACCGAGCATAGCGCATTAGAAATGTTTCAATCTCTACAAAAGCCTTTTTATTTTTTAACATTTTTCAAGACCACTTTTAACTATCAAATCTTTTGCCTTCTCCAGTATAACTTTTAACTTGCATACATGAAAGTATACACAAAAACAGGAGATAAAGGTACCACAGCCCTTTTTGGAGGCACAAGAGTAGCAAAACACCATATTCGTATTGATAGCTATGGCACCGTAGACGAATTGAACTCGCATATTGGTTTAATTAGAGATCAAGAAATAAATAACAAATACAAAGAAATTCTTATCCATATACAAGACCGCCTTTTTACGGTAGGAGCAGTTTTGGCTACAGATCCTGAAAAAGCAGTTCTTAAAAATGGAAAAGAACGATTAAACATTCCTAAAATTTCTAACGA
>JAGPUY010000075.1 GCA_018067265.1 Oceanihabitans sp.
CTCGTGGATTGCCACAAGAGCATAAATTTCAAGAAATCGACTTTTTAGGAGATTCACGATCACCTTTGAAGTTTCTGTAAATAATTAAATAAGTGAGTAAAAATAAATTTCTATACACTTGTTGTTGCGTTTAATAATACAATCTAAAATCCAATAGTTTGCATATTTTGTAATGTCTTTGATGCAGCTCTTCCACAACATCTAGCATATTAGCATCTTCTTTAAATAAGTTAAAGAATGCGATATCCAGATTGGAACTTGTTATTTCATTAGATGCATTACCATACCCAGAAATACCTTTTGCACCAGTGATATCCAAAAAATATTGCGCTTCTTCTGCGTCTAAATCTAGAACTTTTGCATTGGAGAAATGTAAAATCTTTCCTTCTAATCGTCCTTCAAAAATTTCAGCAATTTCTTGTAGAGTATAGCAATAGTCGTTTAAACAAATATTATTTGCTTCCCCTTTTATAACCAAGTAAATTATTTCGTAGTCTTTAAAATTATGAGCATCCAAGACCAATGCATCTAAGCTAGATTCTAATCCTTCAATGGTGTCGCAGGTATTATAAATACTGGCTACTCCATATTGCGTGGTTAATTGTTCTAATTTTTTTTGTGCTTCGGTAACGGCATCTATTTCTATGTCTTCTACTGCTTCTAAGCAGTAAATGAAGTAATCACTATCTATTAATTGTTCTTGGGGTAATTGCTGTGTTTTCTCTAACAAATCTCTGTATTTATGCGTAGTATATCCAGTGCAAAAATAAGGTAATTCTTTTATTTTTTTCAGCTATTTCATATAAAACCTATGAAAATTACAAACCATTTGGAACGTTTAAATAACTACACAGCTTTTGATTTTATAATAAATATTAGGTAATACAAATTGTAAGAATCTAGCTTTAGTATTGGGATTCTAAAATATAAAATATTTTATAGCGGATAATTTTGTCTTCTATAAAATTATGCTATATATTTGTCGCTTAAAATAAAAAAATGTTTTCTAAATCGTGTGAATATGGGCTTCGAGCAATAATTTATATTGCAGAACAAAGCACTCAAGATATTAAAGTGAGTTTATCTACGATATCTGAGGCTATAGATTCACCACAAGCATTCACAGCCAAAATTTTACAACAACTGACACGTAATAACGTGCTTAAATCTATTAAAGGACCTTATGGTGGTTTTGTAATAGAAAATGAAAAAATGAAAATTATAAAACTTAGTGATGTCGTAAATATATTAGATGGTGATTCTATCTATACTAGTTGTGGGCTAGGTTTAAAAAAATGTAATGCCAATTCCCCTTGTCCTTTGCATTATAGATTTGTGGAAGTTAGAAACCAACTTAAAATTATGCTAGAAACTACTACCCTGGAAATGGTTGTTGCAGATATGAATGCAGATTTGTTTTTTCTAAAAAGATAAAAAAAATTAACTATAAAGAGGATAAAAAGGTCTTTATGTAGTTTATAAAAAATAGAACCTTTAAAATAATAACAATAGAATAAATAAACACTAATTATGAATACAGCATCTTTAATGGATAATATTACATATCAAGACAATCTAAAACCAACAGTTACGGTTCTACTAAAAACGGCTAACAGCAAAGAAGTACGGATAGTAATGAAAAAAGGACAATTTATGAAAGAACACCAAGCGCCTTTTCCAATAATTATTGAAATGTTTGAAGGAGAAATCGATTTTGGCATAAACGGAAATAAACAAATCTTAAAAAAAGGAGATATGATTGCTTTGGAAGCTAATATACCTCACGATTTAACTTGCATATCGAACTGTATTATTCGTTTATCCATTTCTATACTGGATAAAGTAGAACGAATCCACAAAATTTAACTTCAATAATTAAAAGTAAAACGTAATAAAATGAAAAAAACTTGGATCGCATTTATTAGTGTTGTCGTACTATCGTTTATAGCACTAATATGGGTTGGAACAGAAGTGTATCAAACACAACCACCAATACCAGATTTGGTTATAGTGAAGGATACCGGAGAAACAGTATATACAAAAGAAGATATTCAAATAGGTCAAAATGTTTGGGAGTCTATTGGAGGTATGGAAGTTGGCTCTATTTGGGGGCATGGTAGTTATGTAGCTCCCGATTGGACTGCAGATTGGATACATAAAGAGGCCGTTTTCTTATTAGAGTATTGGTCTGAAGCCGATTTTAACACATCGTATAATAACCTAGATATAGAAAATAAAGCAGCAATTAAAGCACGTTTGGTTCACAATATTAAAACCAACACGTTTAACAATACGACGAGAACAGTTACAATATCCAAAGAACGCTTGGCTGCTATTAAAGCCAATGTAAAGCATTATACCTCTATTTTTTCTGAAGGAAAAGAAGAATATGCAATTCCTAAAGGAGCTTTAACCAATCCTGCTAAATTAGAACAGTTAAATGCTTTTTTATTCTGGACTTCTTGGGCTGCCAGCACCAATAGACCCAATAAAGACTATACGTACACGTCTAACTGGCCACACGAACCTTTAATTGATAATGTTATTACAAAAGATTCACTTATATGGTCTGGGTTATCCATTGTGCTATTACTCTTATTTATAGGAATACTTACTTTCTATTATTTAAAAAATCATGAGAAAGGAGACATCATAACAAAACCGGAAAGTGATCCGTTAACCGGAATGAAGTTGGTCCGTTCACAAAAAGCCGTTTTAAAATATTTTATTGTTATTTCTCTTTTAATTGGACTACAAGTTATTTTAGGGATTATAACCGTGCATTATACTGTAGAAGGACAAGCATTTTTCGGATTTGATTTGGCAAGCTTTTTACCGTATTCTATTACTAGAACTTGGCACACGCAATTAGCAGTATTCTGGATTGCCGCAACTTGGTTAGCTACAGGTTTATTTTTAGCACCAATGATTTCGGGTAAGGAATTTAAATACCAAGTTTTTG
>JAGPUY010000080.1 GCA_018067265.1 Oceanihabitans sp.
AGGAAAGCACGATGTAACCGGGATTAGAGTTTTTGATAAACGCGAAGAAGAAATGCCAAACATTGGTATGGTACAAATGCAAGATGAAGAAACGGGTGAGTTGCTTTTAGTAAACACACAATCTAAAACGGTGCGAAATAATTACGCGAAATTTTATAATGAAAAAGTAGCATATTATAAAGATAGTTTTGCGAAATCTGGTGCAGGAACCATAGATTGTAGAGTAGATGAAAGTTACGTGAAAAAGCTTTTAGGTTATTTTAAAAGAAGATAATAATAAGAAAATGTCAGGTGAAGCACAGTCTAAACCTATTTTTAATATGAAGAGTAAGAATTTTAGATATAATAATAATAATACAAATGCTTCCGTTTTCGGTCTTCCGTTTTCGGGTCTTTTTACTTTTGCCTTTTTACTTTTGCCTTTATTTTTAGCAGCGCAAGTAACTGCAACCATAGATTCTACTTTCATAAAAATAGGAGAACAAATTACCTTTAGAGTGAAGGTAGAAACAGATACCACAAATCTGGTGGTTTTCCCGGAAGGACAAACATTCCTTCCGTTAGAAATGATACAGTCCTATGCTATAGATACCACAAAAGAAGACGCGAAATATAAGCTGATTAAAAAGTATGGATTAACACAGTTCGACTCTGGAAAATATACTATTCCGAGACAAAAAATTGTAATTGGCACCAAAGTATTTAACACAGACTCTTTACAAGTAGAAGTGAAAAACATTGTGGTAGATACTACCAAACAAGGTTTGTATGATATTAAACCATTTATTGAAGTAGAGAAAAGTCCGAGTCAATGGTGGAAATATATACTACTAACTGTATTGGTTTTATCGGTAATAGGTTTCTTATTATATTGGTTTATTTGGAGAACAAAGCCATTAACAAATGAAGAAAAGATCGCATTGCTTCCGCCTTATGATAGAGCGAAATTAGCACTTCAAAATTTGGATGAAACGAACTATTTGCAAAATGCAGAATTAAAAGATTACTATTCCGAGTTAACTTTTATTATTAGAAAATACTTAGATGAAAAAGTGTATGATCGCGCTTTAGAAAGTACTACAGACGAGTTAATAACGCGATTAAACATACTTAAAGATGCGAATCAAATAGATATTACTAAAGACGATATTAGAAATATTGAAACTATTTTAAAGCGTGCAGATTTAGTAAAGTTCGCCAAGTCTGCTCCAGATGTTGAGTTGGCAAAATTAGATAGAAATACTATTGATTTAGAAATAGATCAAGTAAAAGAGGCCTTGCCAGAACCAACGGAAGAAGAGAAACTACAAGACCAAAAATACCAAGAAATACAAGAGAGAAAACAAAAACGTAAAAAGACGATTATAACAATAGTTATAGTTATTGGTTTGTGTATAGCAACATTTGTTGGCTTTGGTTTAAAATATGGTTTTGGTTATGTAAAAGACACTATTGTTGGTCATGAAAGCAAAGAATTGCTAGAAGGAAACTGGGTAACAAGTGATTATGGTTTTCCGGCAATTACGATTAGCACACCAGAGGTTTTAAAAAGAGAAAACTCACCAATTCCAGAAGAAATAAAAGCCAAACTCCAGATGACTGTTTTTCGTTTTGGTAATGTTTCCCAAGCCTTAAGTGTGCAACTTTCTACGCTAAAAGTTAGTCCGCAACAAGGTCCGGAAAATCAAGAAGCTAAAGAGGAAATAGATTTAAATCAAGTTTCCGAAAAGGCAATTCAGCAATTAGAAAAACAAGGCGTTACCAATATGCTTGTTAAAAAGGAAAAGTTTGTAACCCCTAATAATGCCGAAGGATTAAAGACCTACGGAACAGCAAGTCTTCCTGTGGAAAACACAGGTAATTTTTATGATGGGGAATATGTGCTTTTACATTTCACGGCAGAAAATGTAATACAAGAAATAGCAATTACCTATAGAAAAGGCGATGTCTATGCGGAGGCGATTGCAGAACGAATTATTAATTCTGTAGAGCTTGTAAAAGAAGAAGTAGCAAAAAAAGAACAAGAAGAAAAGTAAACCATGTTGGAAGGAATAGAATTTTTAAATAAAGAATTTTTCTGGTTGTTTTTATTACTTCCATTAGCATTGCTATGGTATGTTTTTAAACACAAAAAGCAAACAGCAGAATTAAAAATATCCAGTTTAAAAGGATTTAAAGTAACCAGTTCTTGGTTACCAAAATTAAGGCACTTACTTTTTGCTTTACGTTTAGTAGCATTAGCAGCAATTATAACGGCATTGGCTAGACCAAGAACCGTAGATGTTTCTACAAAAACAAAGACAACACGAGGAATTGATATTGTGATGGCTATTGACGTATCGGCAAGTATGTTGACAAAAGATTTAAGCCCGAACCGTTTAGAAGCCTTAAAGAAAGTGGCTTCCGAGTTTATTATAGGAAGACCAAATGATAGAATCGGTTTGGTAGAATATGCAGGAGAAAGCTACACAAAAACACCAATTACAAGTGATAAAGCAATTGTATTACGTTCTTTAAACGAAATTAGATACAACACGATTATTGAAGGAGGAACCGCAATAGGAATGGGTTTAGCAACTTCGGTAAACCGCTTGAAAGATAGTAAAGCTAAGAGTAAAGTAATTATTTTATTAACCGATGGTGTAAACAATTCTGGTTTTATAGATCCTAAAATTGCAAGTGAATTAGCTGTAGAATATGGCATTAAAGTATACACTATTGGTTTAGGAACTAACGGAATGGCATTATCGCCTTACTCTATAAATGCGAACGGAACTTTTCAATACGCAAGAGTACAAGTAGAAATTGATGAAGATTTACTGAAAGAGATTGCAGATGTAACTGGAGGGAAATATTTTAGAGCGACAAACAATAAAAAGCTTGCCGATATTTATGCCGAAATCAACAAACTAGAAAAAACAGAAATAGAAGAATTTAAATTTTATAATTATGAAGAAAAATATCGTGCCTTAGTATTATTAGCAGGATTATTTTTAGCAATGGAATTACTATTGCGTTTCACTATTTTTAGAAGTTTTGTTTAAAAGAAAAGCCTAATAAAGAAAATGTTTCAATATCAATTAGAAGAAAAAATATGGTTTTGGGTTTTAGTGATTATTCCAGTAATAATCCTACTTTTTTTGGTGCTTCAAATTTGGAAACATAAAGCGCAAAAAAACTTTGCCAATAAAGCAATCCTAAAAAAATTAAGTCCGAACCAATCCCTTTTTAAAAGCATATTAAAAGTAATTATTCTATGTTTAGTATTTGCGAGTTTAGCAATTGCGTTAGTAAACCCTAAAGTGGGAACCAAATTAGAAACGGTAAAACGTCAAGGTGTAGATATTGTATTTGCTGTAGATGTTTCTAAAAGTATGTTGGCAGAAGATATTGCGCCAAACAGACTAGATAAAACCAAACAATTAGTAACACAAATTATAAATAATCTAGCCAGTGACCGCGTTGGTATTATTGCGTATGCAGCAAAAGCATTTCCGCAATTACCAATTACTACAGATTATGCGGCGGCTAAAATGTTTTTGCAAAACATGAATACAGATATGTTGTCTTCGCAAGGAACAGCAATAAATGCTGCGATAGAACTAGCAGAAACCTTTTTTGATAACGAAGAACAAACCAATCGAGTGCTAATCATTCTTTCAGATGGAGAAGATCATTTTGGGGAATCTGCAATACGTGCAGCCGAAGAAGCAAGTACGCATGGCATTCGAATTTTCACTATTGGCGTTGGAGATATTAAAGGAGGACCAATTCCAATAAAAAGAAACGGCGTTGTCTTAAATTATAAAAAAGATAGACAGGGCGAAACGGTAATTACGCGCCTAAACGAAGAAAATTTAAAAAGCATTGCTGCAGAAGCAAATGGGGTTTATATTAATGGTAAAAACACAAATGATGTTGTAACCACCATTAGAGACATTTTAAACAAAATGGATAAAACGGAGTTTGAAGCCAAAGAGTTTGCCGATTTTAAAGATCAATTTCAATGGTTTTTAGGAATAGCATTATTATTGTTGTTTATAGATATCTTTTTATTAGAACGAAAAACAGCATGGTTGAAAAAATTAAACCTATTTAACGAAAATTTTTAAATAGTAATGGCACCTTGCGTATTGGTTGAGATAAAAATAAATTTTCATGGAAAGCACTTTGCAAAGCAAACGGAAAGGTCTTTCAGGAATTAACCAGTTAAATAATTTATAAAACCTTTAACTATAACCAAACCAAGAGTTTTATAATTTAGTAGAATTAAAATGAAACATATATTAATAATCATATTAGCCTTTTTTAGCCTTTCTTCTTTTGCACAAGACAAAGAGGAAGAGGAATTACTTGCGCAAAAAAAAGCGAATGATTTGGTGTACGATGCTAATATTTTGGCAGATAATGAAGATTATGTTTCCGCAGAAATGGAATACAGAAAAGCAATTTCAGAACAACCAAACTATGCCGTTGGAGCGTATAACTTAGGAAGTTCGTATTACAAAAAAGGTATTTTTGACGAAGCATTATATCGTTTAAAACAAACGGCGAAATACGCAACTACTAAAGACGAAAAGTACAGAGCATTCCATAATATTGGTAATGTTTTAATGGAAGATAAACAATGTAAAGAGGCAGCAGAAGCCTTTAAAAATGCATTGCGAAACAATCCTACAGATAACGAAACACGTTATAATTATGCTTTAGCAAAAGAATGTGCAGCGCAACAACAAGAACAGCAAGATCAGGAAGATAAGCAGGACGAGAATAAAGAAGATCAAAAAGATCAGGAGCAGGATAAGGAAGATAAAAAGGATCAGGAAGACGAAAATAAAGACGAAGAGCCTAAAGACGACGGCGAAAAAGATAAAAAGGAAGGCGAAGATCAAAAAGACGAAGAAGGCAATCCTAAAGACGAAAAAGAAGATGAAGGAAAAGGTGGTGAAGATGAGAAAAAAGAACAGCCAAAACCACAGCCAGGACAATTATCGCCTCAGCAAGTTAAAAACTTGCTAGAAGCAATGAATGATCAAGAACAAAAAGTGCAAGATAAAATGAATGCTCAAAAAACAAAAGGAGCAAAAGTACAGACAGAAAAAGATTGGTAATAAAGCTAGAGATCTGAAGACCGAAGCTGAAATGTTATCAAAAAAATATATATTAGGACAACAGAAAACCAGATGTCATGCTGAGCTTGTCGAAGCATCTTACAAAATGAAAACATTAAAACACATAACCATACTATTTATACTACTTGTAACAAGTATCGCTTCTGCACAGGTTAAATTTGAAGCAAAAGTAAGTAAGAAAAAACTTGGTGTTAATGAGCGTTTGCGTATTGATTTTGAAATGAATGAAGATGGCGATAATTTTAATCCGCCAAGCTTTCAAGATTTTACGGTAGTTGCTGGTCCAAATCAATCGGTTAGCCATTCTTGGATGAATGGTAAAAAATCATTCAATAAAACCTATAGTTATTTTTTAGCACCAAAAAAGCAAGGGAGATTTACTATTAATCAAGCTACTATCGAAATTAAAGGAGAAACCTATAAAACAACGCCAACTGTAGTAGTCGTTTCTAAGGCAGTAAGTAAACCAAACGATCCTAACAATCCAGATATTTTAATAGAAGATAATATTCACTTAGTAGCAGAAGTGTCTAAAACGAGCCCTTATTTAAACGAAGGAATAACGGTAGTCTACAAATTGTACGTTTCACCAAATACAGGAGTTAGCAATTGGAGAGAAACCGATAGTCCAAGATACAATGACTTTTGGTCGCAAAACATAGATATAAAGGGGTTAAAAATTTTAAAAGGAACTTACAAAGGCGAAGAGTATAGATATGTTGTTTTACGCAAAACGGTACTTTATCCTCAAAAAACAGGAAAACTAGAAATAGAACCATTAAGCTTAGATATTACGGTAGATGTGCCTACCAACAGACGTAATATTTTTGGAGAGCGTTTAATGACGCAAGCACATAAAACCATTTCTGCAGGAAGTAGAAACATAAACGTGAAACCGTTACCAGAAAATAATAAACCAGCAAACTTTACAGGAGCAGTTGGTGATTTCGATTTTAAAGTAGCAACTTCTAAAACAGCATTAAATGCATCCGAATCGCTACAAGCAACCGTTGCGGTTTCTGGAAATGGAAATTTAAAATTATTCGAATTGCCAAAGCTAAGCCTTCCTAGTTCTTTAGAAGTTTATGAGCCAGAGAATCAAGATAATGTAAGAACAAACATCAACGGCATGCAAGGAACACGTGGTCAAAGTTATACTATTGTGCCGCAGTTTAAAGGGAAGTATCCTGTACCAAGTATCTCGTTTTCCTATTTTGATCTAAAAACCGAAAGCTACAAAACACTTTCCTCTGGAGAATTAATTATAGATGTATTAGAAGGGCCAACAAATAATCAAGCAACGACGAATAATGCCATAGTAAACGGAAACGATAAACAACCCGTTTTGAGTAACGACCAATTTGCATTTATTAAAACCAATGCTAATTTAGTTAGCACAACAAAAAAGAACTTCTTTAAATCTACCGGATTTTGGTCCGCCTTATTAGGTCCGCTTTTAGCAATACCATTAGCAATTGTGTTTAGAAATAAACGGGAAGAACGTATGGCAGATGTTACAGGAAACAAAATTAGAAAAGCGGATAAACTAGCAAAAAAATATTTAAGTGTAGCAAAACGTGCTTTAGGCCAAAAAGAAGCTTTTTATGTAGCGCTTGAAAAAGCTTTACATAATTATTTAAAAGCCAAGCTGCAAATCGAGACTAGCGATTTTAGCAAAGATAAGATTACAGAAATATTAAACGAAAAAGGAGTAGAAAACACAATCGTTTTAGAGTTTGTTAGCATCTTGAAAAATTGTGAATTGGCACGTTATACCCCAATTACACAAGTAGAAATGCAACAAGATTATGAAAAAGCAGCTAGAACAATTTCTGAAATAGATAAGCAAATTAGATAAACATTTAAACACCTTTCATAGCATACTAAAGGAAGTTGGATGTATTCAGATGCATCGAATTAAAATCGGAAGGGTTTTTATAGAAAACACAAATGAAACAATTAATTTACATAGTAACCTTTTTGCTAACTGCACTTTCTGTAGCACAAAACAACACGCTTTTTGAAGAAGGAAACACGT
>JAGPUY010000099.1 GCA_018067265.1 Oceanihabitans sp.
AATTCCTATTTCTTGTTTTTATTGTGCCAATTGGCATTTCTAATGTTTCGGAAGCTTCTTTTTGTGTATATCCTTTAAAATATAACAGTTCAATTACTTCTTTACATTTTGCAGCTAACTTAGATACAAATCCTTTAATACCAATGGCATCTGTTTGATTATCTAAGCTTTCGTTGCTCTCAATGATATCTACGAAAAAATCGGAGTTGAGGTTTTGTTTTGCTTTCTTAAAGTTTTTAGATCGTGTTTGATCTATAGCGGCATTACGTGCTATGTTTAGAATCCAAGTAAAAAACCGACCTTTTTTTGAGGAGTAGGTACTTGCGTTATTCCATGCTTTGATAAAAACATCTTGCATCACTTCTTGTGCAATGTCGTGATCTCTAACAATATTATAAATAACACCATGCATACTATCACTATACATATTGTAAAGTGTTTCAAAGGCTTTTTCATCCTTGTTTTGAAATTTAGTAACCAGTAGGTCTAATTGCATATGGTATTATTAGTTGTCTAATGTAGTAAATTATGAGGTAATAAAAAAAGCACAAAATTGTGCTTTTTTTATCTTTATAAATGTAGGATTGTTATTCAATAATACCTCCACAACTTACGCGTCCACCCGCATTTCCTGTTGGTTGACCATAATCATCTGCTTCCGCATGAACAATAATTGCTTTTCCCAAAATGTCTTTCTTTGGATCGCCACAACCTAAACACCATTCGTCTGTAGAAAACTCTAAATATGCTCTACCATTTTCTTCCGCAGTTAAATTACCAATATCTCCTTTGTGGTATCCAGCGGCATCTCCCCATTTTCCGTGAGCTTGCGCAGTTGGATTCCAATGTCCTCCAGAAGAAGTTCCATCTGCAGCAGAGCAATCTGCTTTTTCATGAATGTGCATGGCGTGTGTTGTTCCTGGATCCATTCCTTCAATAATGGCGACCATTCTAATTTTTCCGTCTTCTTCCGTAAAAGCAATATTACCCTTTACGTTACTATCGCTTTTGGGTTCCAGTTTCATCTTCACTTTTTTAGCGGTCATCGCTTTGGTAGTTCCTGTTTCTTGTTTCACTTCCTTTTTACAACCAACTGCAAAAATGACACTTAAAGCTAAAATAAAAATGGTATTTCTTTTCATTATTAAACGGGTTTTAGATTAAATACTAAAGTTAAAATATTATTAGATAATAACAAATTATTAATCGGAAGGGTTTAATAATTTATTTATCGCGTAAAAAGGTACTAATAACTATTTCTACATCTTCCCAAGTTTTACTTACGCCATCTGCTCCTTTATGCAAATCCAAACAAACTTTATTTAAAGTTTCTAAAGCACCTAAAGCATTCCAGTTTTTAAGTTCCATGGTAGCTTTCATGGTTACACGTCTTTCATCAGTAATGTTAAAATCTAAAGGTAAATCTGCGGTAACACCATTCATGGTTATAGCAGCTACATAATTCCCATTAGTATGCGTAATGATACCTTTTATTAATTCAGGATCTAGCATAGCACCGAAGAAAGAGGCTTTTAATTTAGCGTCTCTAGTATCGTCTTTAGTAAATAAACTACTTACAGGAATAGAAAACTCTAAATTATTTAAAGCTTCTTCCGGTGTCGCACCTGATTTGCTTTCAAAATTTAAGGTTGCAAATTCTCCGCCAACAGGTACTTTGTCTGTTGTTTTAAATGCAGTCCATTTTACAGAAGTTGCTTCCGGCTTGATAATAAAGGAACTTGTTGCTTCAACAGCTTCTATTGCTGGAGTTTCAGTTTCTTTTTTTCCTTCTTTACAGGAAGTAAATAGTAAGGAAGTTACTGCTAATATTGTTAAAAATTTTGTGCTTTTCATGATTAAATTTTAAATGTTTCCGTAAAGTTAAGTAGATAAAAGCGTCTATCCAAGGACATCGCAATATCTTAATTATAACCATTTTTGTTAATATGATATATGTCATGTTTTTTATGGTTTAACCGATGTAATTTTGAAGTATGGCAAACGGACTAATTAGTAAATATAATGTTGCAGGACCTCGTTACACGAGTTATCCTACGGTTCCTTATTGGAACAACGAAACCTTTTCCTTAAAAAAATGGAAGGCCTCTTTAATACAATCTTTTCAAGAAAGTAATGATGCAGAAGGTGTAAGTTTATACATTCATTTACCATTTTGCGAAAGCTTATGTACGTTTTGTGGTTGTAACAAACGAATTACTAAAAGACATGAAGTAGAATCACCTTATATAACTGCGGTTTTAAAAGAATGGGATTTGTATTGTAATTTGTTGCAAACGAAACCAAATATCAAGGAATTACATTTAGGTGGTGGAACACCAACTTTTTTTACGCCACAAAATTTAGAGCGATTAATTAAAGGGATTGTAAGAAAGGCTACACTTGCTGAAAATTATGAATTTAGTTTTGAAGGACACCCAAACAATACAACCAAAGCGCATTTACAAACGCTTTTTAATTTAGGATTTAAGCGCGTGAGTTTTGGTGTGCAAGATTATAACGAAACCGTTCAGAAAGCAATACATAGAATACAACCTTTTGAAAACGTAAAACGCGTTACAGAAACAGCGAGAGCGATTGGGTATACTTCCATAAGTCATGATATTATTTTCGGATTGCCTTTTCAAACCGAAGCACATGTGGAGGAAACCATTACTAAAACCAAATTATTAAAACCAGACAGAATTGCTTTTTATAGCTATGCACATGTACCTTGGATTAAAGGAAATGGGCAACGTGGTTATAAAGACAGCGATTTACCAAGTCCTGAAAGTAAAAGAAACCAATACGAATTAGGTAAGAAAATGCTATTTGAAGCAGATTATGTAGAAATAGGAATGGATCATTTTGCATTGCAAACAGATGCATTATATCAAGCAACAACCAATAAAGAACTGCATAGAAATTTTATGGGATATTCTTCCTCTAAAACGCAGGTTATGATTGGACTTGGTGTTTCTTCCATAAGCGATAGCTGGTATGGTTTTGCACAAAATGTAAAAGGATTAGAAGAATACTACCATTTGGTAGAAGAAGATATTATTCCGGTGTATCGCGGCCATATTTTAAACGAAGAAGATTTAGTGATTAGAAAACATATTTTAAATCTCATGTGTCAATTGGAAACTTCTTGGTCCACAACAGAAAATTATTTTTCAGAGTTACCAGATACCTTAATAAAATTAAAAGAAATGGAACAAGATGCACTCGTTGAAATCTTTTCCAATAAAATAATAATAACAGAAAAAGGAAAACCCTTTGTGAGAAATATTTGTATGGCTTTCGATTTGCTTTTACAACGTAACAAGCCAGAAGCACAACTATTTTCAATGACCATTTAAAACAACAAATCATGAAAAAAATTATCGTACCAATAGATTTTTCTGAACATTCAGAATATGCATTAGAAACCGCTGCTGTTTTAGCTAAAAAATATGATGCAGAAATTTTAGCCCTACACATGCTAGAACTTTCTAATGCACTTATTTCTAATGCAGAAAACGTACAACAAGAAGAAACCGTTTTCTATTTAAAACTTGCAGAAAAAAGATTTCAAGATTTTTTAGATAAAGCGTATTTAAAAGATATTAAGGTAACGCCATTAGTAAAACATTTTAAAGTTTTTAGTGAAGTTAGTGAAGTAGCTAAAGAACACGGTGCAGATCTAATTGTAATGGGTTCTCATGGAGCAAGTGGATTAAAAGAAGTACTTGTTGGTTCTAATACCGAAAAAGTAGTAAGACATTCTAATATTCCCGTTTTAGTTATAAAGCAAAATCCTATTTTAACAGATTTTGAAAACGTAATTTTTGCTTCCGATTTTTCTGAAGAAGCTATAAAGCCATATTTAAATGCAAGTAGAATGTTTAAAGTATTAGATGCTAAAATGCATTTGGTGTATGTAAACCTTCCGGATAATAGATTTAGAAGCTCTGTAGAAATAGAAAAACGTGTGGCAAGCTTTTTAAAAGCAGCAGAAGGGAATATAGATAAAATGAAAGAGGTTGCTTATGTAAATGATTATTCTATTGAAAAAGGAGTTTTAAATTACTCTAATGTTATAGGAGCAGATTTGGTAGCGGTTGCAACACATGGAAGAACTGGATTAGCACATTTTTTTGAAGGTAGTATTTCAGAAGATATTGCAAACCACTCTACATTACCAGTGATGACATTTAAAATTTAGTCTAAAAGAATTAGTAGAGATACTGAAACTATAAAATATATTGATTTTTCACTTTAAAAGAGGTCTTAAGTTAGTTAAATAAATTTTAAAGTGAGTAAAAAGCCAAACATTGTTTGGCTTTTTTTAGGCTTGAATTTTAATTAAGACATTTTTATCCTAAATATGATAAATGTCATGTTTTATATGAAGTTTTACTGGTAATTTTGAAGTATTAAAATAAACAATTAACTAAAACAGATGAAAACAACACTAAAATTATTGATGGTACTATTTGTAACACTTCTAGTAAGTTGTGGAGGCAAAGAAGAAAAGAAAAAAGAAGGTTTCTCTTATCAAAAAAAGGCGACAACAGAAAAGGCTGCAACTCCTAAAGCAGAGAAAGTTCCTGCTTCTAAAAAAGTAGATTTATCTAATAAAGGTATTGGACCAATTACATCTGTTACACTTGGTGCAGAAGTAGATCAAACAATGGCTACACATGGAGCAGATGTTTACAAAAAAATGTGTACCGCTTGCCATAGAGCAGATAAAAAATTTATTGGTCCAGCACCAACAGGTATTTTAGAAAGACGAACTCCAGAATGGGTAATGAATATGATTTTAAACCCAGAAGAAATGACTAAGAAAGACCCTTTAGCTAAAGAGTTGTTAATGGAGTTTAATGGAGCGCCAATGGCAAACCAACACCTTACCGAAGAAGATGCTAGAGCAGTATTAGAATATTTTAGAACCTTATAATAAATCCATTATGAAACCAATCCAAAACCTGTTTCTTGTTTTTGCAACGATGGCTTTATTAAGCGCTTGTAAAGACAATAATCAAAGTCCTTCCACCACATCTACAGAAGTGAAAACGGAAGCAACATTACAACAAACTGGTCAAGCCTTTATTGAAGGAGACCAAAGTACTACTGTTTTAAGTATTGCAATGGGCTCTAAAGATCACACTACTTTAGTTGCAGCCGTGCAAGCAGCACAGTTAGAAAACGTATTAGTAAATGCAGGACCATTAATGGTGTTTGCACCAACAAACGAAGCCTTTGCTGCTTTACCAGAAGGCACTGTTGAGAATTTATTAAAACCAGAAAACAAAGATGCTTTGGCTAATATCTTAAAGTATCATGTAACTCCTGGTAACTATTCTAAAGACTTTTTAAAGAAATTTAAAAAACTAGGACAAGCCAATAATGACTATGTAAAAGTAGAAGTAGTCGATGGAGAGCCAAGGATTGGAGGAGCAAAAATATTAGGAAGTGTAAAAGCTGGAAACGGCATTGTACACATCATTGATAAAGTTTTATTACCTCCAACAGAGTAATTATAAACACTAATTATAAATCAAAAAAAAATGAAGAATTTAATAAAATCAACGCTTACAGTTTTAGGTGTTTTAGTAGCATTTACAAGTTGTAATAATTCGGGTAATTCAGGTAAAAAATCTGGAGCCTTAGCAAGTAATGTAGCAGAAAAGGTTTACGTTGCTCCTGGTGAATACGATTCGCATTACGCCTTTTTATCGGGAGGTTACAGTGGTAACGTAACGGTTTACGGTTTGCCTTCTGGTAGAATGTTTAAAGAAATCCCAGTATTTTCACAATTTCCAACCTCAGGTTATGGGTATTCTGAAGAAACAAAACCAATGTTAAACACCTCTCACGGATTTATCCCTTGGGGAGATGCCCATCATCCAGATATTTCTCAATCAAAAGGAGAATTAGATGGTCGTTGGCTATTTATAAATGAAAACAATACACCACGTATTGCAAGACTTAGTCTTACCACATTTGAAACCGAAGAAATTATTGAGGTACCTAATAGTGCCGGAAATCACAGTTCTTCTTTTGTTACAGAAAACACAGAATATGTAGTTGCAGGTACTCGTTTTTCGGTGCCAATTCCGCAACGTGATATGCCTATTAAAGATTATAAAGGAAACTTTAAAGGAGCTTTATCTTTTATCTCTGTAGATCCAGAAGAAGGACACATGGATATAAAATTCCAAATATTGATGCCAGGTTTTAACTATGATTTATCACATCCCGGACGTGGAAAATCACATGGATGGTTCTTCTTTACTACCTATAATACAGAAGAAGCAAGTACCCTTTTAGAAGTTAATGCTTCTCAAAATGATAAAGATTTTATTGCAGCTATTAATTGGAAAAAAATTGAAGAATATGTAAATAATGGAGGAGGAACAATGATGCCTGCTAATTATGCACATAATGTATATGACGAGGAAACACATACAGCAACATCTACTATGAAAAAAGAAGTACGTGTGGTTAATCCAGCAGAAGTTCCTGGAGCTGTTTACTTTATTCCAACACCAAAATCACCGCACGGTTGTGATGTAGATCCTTCTGGAGAATATATCGTTGGTAATGGTAAATTATCTGCAAACTTAACCGTGCATTCATTTACAAAAATGTTAGACGCTATTGAAAACGAAAAATTTGCAGGTGAAGCTTACGGAATCCCTATTTTAAACTTTGAAGATGTTTTAGCTGGAGTGGTAGAGCAACCAGGGTTAGGACCATTACACACAGAGTTTGACGGAAAAGGAAACGCGTATACAACGTTCTTTATTTCTTCAGAAGTTGTAAAATGGAAATTAGGTACTTGGGAAGTTGTGGATAGAAAACCTACATATTACTCTGTTGGTCACTTAACTATTCCTGGAGGAAACTCAGGAAAACCACAAGGTAAATACATGTTTGCCATGAACAAGATTACTAAAGATAGATACTTACCAACGGGCCCAGAAATGGAGCACTCAGCACAATTGTATGATATTTCTGGAGATAAAATGGAACTGTTATTAGACTTTCCAACACATGGAGAACCACATTATGCTGCTGCAATGGAAGCAGGTATTATTAAAGCGCAATCTCAAAAAATTTATAAGTTAGCAGACAATAAGCATCCATATGCAGCTAAATCAGATGATGATACAAAGGTGGTTAGAGAAGGTAAAGAAGTACATATTTACATGACCACTATTAGAAGTCATTTCTCACCAGATAATATTGAAGGCGTAAAAGTAGGTGACAAAGTTTATTTTCACGTAACTAATTTAGAACAAGATTTTGATGTACCTCATGGATTTGCAGTAATAGGTCAAAATAATTCCGAATTACTAGTTATGCCAGGACAAACTAAAACATCTGTTTGGGAACCAAAACAAGTTGGTGTATGGCCATTTTACTGTACCGATTTCTGTTCTGCTTTACATCAGGAAATGCAAGGATATATTAGAGTATCTGCTGCAGATTCAGACACACCAATCAAATGGTCTCTTGGAGAAGATATAGAATAATTAATTTAAAAAATTAGAGAAGTTTTGTTTTAGTGTTTATTTCTCTAATTAAGGCGAGAGTTGAATTTTCGCTCTCGCCTTTCTTTTTAAAACACTACCCGCTGTTATTGCAGCAACTTCACAAAATAGATTCATTCTAAAATTTAAATACCATGAAAAAAGCTAGCATTATAATGATTATTGGTGCATTACTGTTATTAGGGCTTTTTAAATTTCCGTTATGGAACATTATGCTTGGAGCACCACAATATCCAGATCCTTTAGGAATGAATATTTATATAGATGGTATTCAAGGCGTATCGGAATTTGATTTACAAAATATTGACGGTTTAAATCACTATATTGGTATGAAAACCATACCAAAAGCACACGAGATGTGGGAATTCTCCATGTTTCCAAAGGTTATATTTGGCATGGCTATGTTAGGTGTTATTATTGGGTTACTTGGTTATTTCGGTAAAATAAGCTATAAATATTTTCTAGGCTGGTTTCTATTTATGTCTGTATTAGGAATTCTAGGGATGTACGATTTTAATAATTGGTTGGTAGATTACGGTGGAAATTTAGATCCACACGCCATCATAAAAGTAACCAAACCAGATGGTACACCAATGTCTTATAAACCACCATTAATTGGTTTTAAAAAACTATTAAACTTTGATGTTACTTCTTTACCACATGCAGGAGGATATCTAATGTTTATAGGAATGTCATTAACACTTGTTGCTTTTTGGTTAGGCCGAAAGACAAGTTTGAAAAAAACAACATAGTAATTTTACATTTTCAAAACACTAAAAAGATGAAAACACTAAAACACTATTCTATTTTCATATTATTTTTAATTTTTATAAGCTGTAATGTTTCCCCTAAAGCCATAGAATATGGTAGTGATGGTTGTCACTTTTGTAAAATGACCATTGTAGATAAATTACATGCCGCA
>JAGPUY010000365.1 GCA_018067265.1 Oceanihabitans sp.
TTTTTAATAATTTTATTCTAGGTTCTGTTTTCGCAAAATTAGAAACTAGCGTATAACTAGCGTCTGTAGAACCATCGTCTACAATAATAAGTTCCCAATTGGTATAGCTTTGTTGTATAATAGACTGTAAACAATCGGACAAAAAAACTTCGGTGTTTTTAAAAGGAGTGATAATACTTATGAGTGGGTTTTGCATGTAGCGAATATAGCAATTCTTCATTTTAACAAAAAGTTAAGGAATTAAATTGTAACACATTGTACTTTTGAGCGTCAATTCATTAAAATAAAACCAATTTTCTCCTAAGAGAGAGAACATTAAACTATTAATTTATGAAAAAAGTATTAGCCGTTATTGGCTTAAGTACCTTATTAGTTGCTTGTGGAACTTCTACTAAAACGGGAGCCAATGATTTAGCAACAAGTACAGCAATTGAAACAGCTTTAGATTTAACTAAAGTGGTTAATGATAAAGTTCCGGTAACTATTAATCCAGGACGTTTTACTGTAGAAACAGTAACCTATAGATTACCAAGAGTAGTACAGGGTACGTATTCTGTTAGTGATTTTGGAAAGTATGTGGACGATTTTAAAGCTTTGGATTACAAAGGAAATGAAATCGCTACAACGAAATTAGATGATAATTCTTGGACTATTGCAAATGCAACAAACTTAGACAAGATTACCTATTATGTGAATGATACTTTTGATACCGAAAGCTCTGGAGGAATTGGAGGAGAAAATCCTTTTTCACCAGCAGGAACGAATATTGAACCTACAAACTACGTTTTAAATTTACACGGTTTTGTTGGTTATTTTGATTCTTTAAAAAACGCACAATATAAATTAGATGTAACTGCACCAGCAAGTTTTAAACGCTCTTCTGCAATTCAAGAAGTAGGAGCAGAAACAAGTAAAGACGGAAGTGTTACAACCACTAGTTATTTTGCACCTCGTTATTTTGATATTACAGATAACCCAATGTTTTATGGGAATCTAGATGTGGAAGAATTTCAAGTAGGGGACATTAAAGTAGTATTAAGTGTATATTCTCCAAACCAAGTACATACCGCAGCTTCTCTTAAAGAAACGATGTTTAAAATGATGCAAGCGCAAAAAGCCTACTTAGGAGATGTGAATGCAACACCTCGTTATGATATCTTTCTTTATTTAAGTGAAGGAAAAGAAGATTCTCCTAAAGGATTTGGCGCTTTAGAGCACCATACTTCTACAGTGGTAGTAATGCCAGAAAGTTCTCCAGCAGAAGGTTTAGCAAAAAGTATGACAGATGTTGTTGCACATGAGTTTTTTCATATTGTAACGCCTTTAAGTGTTCACAGTGATGATGTACATTACTTTGATTACAACCAACCAACATTCTCTAAACATTTATGGATGTATGAAGGTGTAACCGAATATTTTGCACAACACTTTCAAGTATATGAAGGTTTAATGACAGAAGATGAATTTTACACTACTATGTTAAGCAAAATTAAAACTGCTGCTAACATGAACGATACGATGAGTTTTACTAAAATGAGTGAAAACGTATTAGAGGAACCTTATGCTCCACAATATTATAATGTGTACATGAAAGGTGCTTTAATTGGTATGTGTATTGATATTTTAATGCGTGAAGAAAGTAACGGAAACAGAAGTATGCTTTCTTTAATGAAAGAACTTTCTGCTAAATACGGAAAGAACAAACCTTTTAATGATGATACTATTATTGAAGAAATTACGGCAATGACTTATCCATCGGTTGGTGCATTTTTAACAACGCATGTGGAAGGGACAACGCCAATTGATTACAATGCGTTTTTTGCTAAAGCTGGTTTAGAATTTCAAGAAAGCAAAGTAAAAACAAACTACATTCAAAATGATGGTGAATTTATTTTTGCACCAAACAGAGAAACGCAAACTATTGCTTTTTCTCCTGCAGTTGCAAATAATAGCTTCTGGAATGACAATGGTGTACAAGCTGGTGATATTGTAAAATCTGTAGATGGCGTAGCGTTGACTATGGCTTCTGCGCAACAAATTATTGGTGGTATGTATGCATGGCAACCAGGGAAAGAAATTCACGTTGTTTTAGAAAGAGATGGTAAAGAAGTGGTTATTAAAACGGCACTTACCGAGTCTTTTACAACAGGAAAGAAATTACAACCAAAAGCAGATGCTACAGCAGCACAAAATGCGTTACGTAGTGCTTGGTTAAAAGGATAAGTAGTAGGAATTAAAAGTTATTAAAACGCCTGATAAAATATTTTATCAGGCGTTTTTTTTATTTTGCAATGGTAAAAGTAAATGTACTTCCTTTTTCGGGTTTAGATTCCAGTAGAATGGTTCCTCCAAGTTTTTCTACAAGTGTTTTAACGGTGTATAAGCCAATCCCTGTACCTTTTTTCCCACGTATATCTTTGGTTTCTGCGGTACTAAAAAGATTAAAGATATCTTTTTGTTTTTCTGCTTCAATGCCGTTACCATTATCGGTTACGCTAAAAATATATTCGGTTTGTGTACTAGAAAAATGTAACGAAATTAAAGGTTCTGGTTTGTTATTGTATTTAAACGCATTATCCACTAAATTAAGGAGCATTTGCGTTATTGCAGCTACATTTTGATTATGTATAAATCCTTCTTTTGAATATTTAAAATTCGTATCCTTAAGCATTAGAATAGATTTTACTTTTTCAAATAGCTTTGGTACAGAAACATCTTCAAATTCCTTATTTACTAGTTCGTCTGCTTTGTAATGCATTAAAATACCATCAATATAGTCTCTTAATGTTTCGGTAGATTCTTCAATATAATCGATGTATTGTTTAGATTCTTCAGATAGCGTATCTATGTTTTCTTCTTTTAATAATTCGGTTAAAGAACTAATATTTGCTAATGGCGATTTTAAATCGTGAGAAACGTGACTTGCAAAACTTTTTAAATGGGTGTTTCTATTCGCAAGTTCCTCTTGAAGACTTTGTAATTGGTCGTTCTTTTTTCTTAATTCAAATAAACGCATTACCTGTTTTCCCAAAGAAATTAAGGCACTAATTTGGGCTTTAGTTAATTTTCTTGGTTCGTGATCATAAACACATAAGGTACCTAAAGCTAAGCCCTCTGGATTTCTTAAAGGTACTCCAGCATAAAAAATGGCTTTAAAACCTTCTACCAACGGGTTCCCTTTAAAACGTTCCTCTTTTCTAGAATCTTCCACTATAAAAATATCGGCTTCGTGCAAAATAGCATGTCCGCAAAAAGAAATGGACCTTGGCGATTCGGATATATTTAAACCATGATGTGATTTTAAAAAATTTCTATCTGTGTCTAATAAAGT
>JAGPUY010000136.1 GCA_018067265.1 Oceanihabitans sp.
AAGATTCGGCATCATTATACGGAATCCCATTAAGTGTAATATTGGTAGATTGTGCGTTAATACCACGAACACGAATGTAAGTGTAACCAATTCCCGCACCCGCATCTGTTGTAGTAACTACGGATGGTAAAAAGTTAAGTAGCACAGGAATATCTAGTCCTAGATTACGTTTTGCAAGTTCTTCTTTACTTACGTTAGTGTGTGTAATTGGTGATGTTGCGTTTACGCGAACGGCTTTAATTAAGACTTCATCTAGTTGTTCTCGTTTTGTAGAGTCTTGTGATTTTTCTTGTGCATTTACACAGACGGTTAACACTAAAAGTGTTATAAAAAGAAATAGGTTTTTCATTACGATTATGTTTTATAATCGAATAAAAAGAGGTAATTATTCTTTTGTTATTAATTGATTTATTTTTGAGTGTTATACGAATACGATATTGAAAATGTTGCTTTACCTTTTTAAATCCTTACATGTATTATTTTGAACATGTTCAGATTTCGAAGTAAAATTAACATCGATGACCTTATCGCACTCGCTAAAAATGTCCACAGGACATTTTTTTAACGTCTTACTTATAATCATCGATAACCTTATCGCACTCGCTAAAAATGTCCACAGGACATTTTTTTAACGCTCGCTTCCTAAACAGCATTATCTGTTCTAGGTTCAATGGGTATGATCTCAGCCGTTATACGTTAAAAATCGAAACGATTACTAACTATAAAAAGCACCCCTTTTTTGAGAACGCTGCAAATGTAAATAAGAATGAATAATTAACAAGCAATAATTAATATTTTTTTAATCGATGCTTGGTTTTTTTCGATTGGTTTTCTTTTCCGAATTAGAGCGCTTTGATTTTAAGCGTCTTATTTTTACTGCCCTTGGTATTCTTGTTGGTTTTCGTTTTTTGGGAACAACTAAACCTTCTCGTATTATTTGAAGAAATCTTTGTATGGCTAATTTTTTATTTTTATGCTGGCTTCTACTTTCGCCACATTGAATAATGAGCACGTTTTCTTTGGTTAGCCTGGTATTCAATTTACTTTTTAAGCGTTCTTTTTGTTCTTCATTAAAAACTTGAGAATTCTCTAAATTAAAGGTTAGTTCTATTTTGGAAGACACTTTATTCACATGTTGTCCTCCTGCACCAGAACTTCGTATCGCTTTATAATTTAACTCGCTAATTAACTGTTTTTCACTAAACATTACTCGTTTATTTGATGTGCCGCTTTTAATAAATCTGTAACCGTTTTTACAGGATTAAAAGTAATTAATGGAACTTCTACAAAAATGGTGTTCCAATGTGCCATAGAACCGTTCCAAAGTCCCGGAAGCTCTAAGGCTTTTAAGTCTTTTCCGGTTTTGGTTTTCATGGTTATAAACGCTGTTTTTGGATCTACGTATTGGTTAAGATCAAACTTTTCACCTTTATAATTTTTAATGCCGCAAACAAGATCTACAGGATTAAAATGTGTTGCATTTTTTAATATTTTCTTTTGGGTTTTATTCTTTTTATCAATCTGTGCAGATTCCACAATTTGTAAGGAAACATTTCCACTTTCATCTTTCACCCAAAACGGTCCTCCTCCAGGTTCTCCTTCATTTTTAACCATACCGCAAACACGAATAGGACGATTTAGTTTTTCTTTTAAATATTCTATTTGATAGGTTTTTGAATATTTTTCAAACTCTATATTAATGACTACATGTAGTTCGTTTTTTAAGAATTCGGCAATGGTAATTAATTCCTTTTCCGAAAGGTTATTTTCTTCCAGTTTTTCTAAGTAAACAAATGCTTGATCCTGCAATTTCATTAATAAACCACCAAGCATTTTTTTGGATTCGGCTACTTCTCTTTCATATTTAGAAACTACAATATTATCAATGTTTTTAATAAAAATAATATCTGCATCTAACTTGTTTAAATTATTTAAAAGTGCGCCATGGCCAGAAGGTCTAAATAGCAAATCGTCATTATCTTCTCTAAAAGCATCATTTTTTGGCGTTACAGCAATAGTATCTGTAGATTGGCATTGGTAGGAAAAAGAAATATTGAATTTAGTATTCGTTTTTGCTTCTACAATTTCCTCAATTCGCTTAAACTCTTCATCAAAAATATCTTTGTGTATTTCTGAAATCGTAAAATGTAAATCCGCTTCATTATTAGAGGATGCGTAAAGTGCTGCTTCAAATAAATGCTCTTCAAAAGCGGTGGAAACATGATCTTTATATTGATGAAAAGGAAGTAATCCTTTGGGGTAAAAACCGTAATTAAGTTTGTCGGTTTCTAATATCGTTTTAATAAACTCCAGCTTCTTTTTATCCTGTGAAAGGGTATTAAAATTAGGAATACGTTTTTTTACTTTCGATAACACTTCGGTATAAAAAGGAAATTTTTCTACACCTACTAAAAACAAAGACAACTCGGAAGCTTTATTCCTATTAATATAAGAATTTATACTTTCTTCATCCCCATCATATTCTTGTATAAATTGAAACAAGAATTTAAACATTCTAGTTGCCGCTCCAGAAGCTGGAACAAATTTAAGCATGGTTTTATGGTTTCTTTTCTTTTCGAAAAACGCAATTGCCTCTTTTTTCTCTGTTTCAGAAAACTTTAAAATACCATTACCTATATTTGCTGCATCCTTTAAATTTACAAACGGAACTCCTGTTTTAAAAAGTTGTATTTGTGCATTAACTTTTTTTGCAGTTAGGTTTTTAGATTTTATTTGCTGAATATCTTTTTCTGTAAATTTCACTTCTTTCGATTTAGTAATTCATCTATATGCTTTGCAGCCATTTCTAAACGTATTTTCTTATCCCCTTTTAATAAAACATAAGGTCTATCATACTTGATTAATGCGTCTTGAAAAGCTTGAAACATACTTAAACGTTCTTCGGGCTTGTCCCGTAAATCATCTGCCTCCCAAGGTGTGTCAATATACGTTAAAAAGTATAAATCATATTTATTTTCTAAAGCATATTTTTCAAGCAGTGGATCACAAATACCTGAATAATACGTTTCTGAGTACACTTTAGTTTCTAGTAAATCTGTGTCACAAATTAAAACAGAATCTGTTTTTTTAGCTAAATCATTTTCTAGTTTCATTTGTCCAATAGCAATTGGTAACAAGTCTT
>JAGPUY010000139.1 GCA_018067265.1 Oceanihabitans sp.
TAAATGCTGAAAATTATGACATATAGTGCTTTTAACTTTTTACAAAACAATCGAGCGGCATTGGTAACGGCTATTATTTGTAACGCAGATGGCGCGTTGGCAAAATTAGGATGTTTCTGAGAATTTCGTATTTGATAAATAATTAATTAAGTATTGTACTCCTGCGTTATGTAACTTGAGTTTTGGTAAAAGTTGGCGCATTGGAAAGTACTACTTTTTTTTATTTTTTTATTCTAAATGTTTCCTTTACAATGCTAATGACATCGAGTTTACGTGATACATCAGCTCCTCTAAAAAAATATTAACCTTGCGAATGAATCGAGGTATGAGATGCACGAGCTCTTATTTCTAAAATATAAGAGAGCGAGTACACCCGATTTTCACGAAATCGAAGCATGAGATTCAGGAATTCCCACGTATGAAAATATACTAGCAATGAATAAGCGACAATAGGAGATCCCTTTAGTATCGCTTCATAAGATATTATACATGTTTATAGTGTTTATAGTGTTTATTTTTAAAGATTTCGGGATCGTAAACTTCCTTTATTTTGCTAATTATTGTAGCTTCTAATTCTGTATTTATCATTATTCCATCCTTTAAGAATTAATATCTCTAAAACTACGGATGGCATTAAATTGACCGGCTGCCATATTAATTGCGGCTTTTTTTGCTCTATTAGCTTGTGCACCTTCAAACAAGGAATCTATAGTGTTATGCCATAAGGTCACCCATTGCTCAAAATGATGTGGAGCAATGGAGTGATTTAAATTTTTATCTACCTTTCTGTGTGCCAAGGTTGGGTTGCCTTTAAAACAAGCAACCCCAAAAAGTGCAGTGACCCAAAAATCTGTTAGTTTTTCTAGATGTGCTGGCCACTGTTCGTTTTTTATATGGGTATTAAATATAGGACCTAATAGCTCATTATTTTTAATGTGTTTATAAAAAGTATGTACTAATACGCTTAGATCTTCTATATGTTCTATATCTTTCATCTTATGAATTAGTACTTTTTCTTTTATAATTATAAATCGTTTCAGAAATAGTAAACCAACAGAAATAATATATTCCGACAGAGAAAATAATATCTCCAATCATTCGTAACCATTTTAAGGTTTGCACCACTGGCGAATACAATAATTCGGAATCTCTAGCAAAAGAATATCCTTTGGTAATTGACGTGTACGCTTGAATTATTCCAATAGGAAGCAAACTAAAAAGCACCATAGCAACCAAACCAATATTTAAAAACCAAAAGGCTCTTTTTAATTTTTTATTTTCCCAAACTCTATCCGAATAAAATCTCAAACATATTAAAATGAATCCCATTCCTAACATACCATATACACCAAATAAAGCGGTGTGTGCATGAACAGCAGTAGTATTTAATCCTTGTATATAATACAACGCAATTGGAGGATTAATAAGGAAACCGAATACACCAGCTCCTACAAAGTTCCAAAATGATACTGCTATAAAGAAAAAGATAGGCCATTTGTACTTTTGCATCCATGGTTTACTTTTTAAAAGACTCCAACTCTCTTTAATTTCAAAACCCATTAATGTTAAAGGAACAACTTCTAATGCGCTAAAAGTAGCACCTAAAGCTATGGCTTGAATTGGTGTTCCTGAGTAATATAAATGATGTAAGGTTCCAATAATACCACCTGCTAAAAATATGGTTGCAGATGCAATAGAAACTCTTCCTGCTGTTCTGGTTGAAATTATTTCCATTTTAGAGAAAATAAAAGCAATAACAACGGTAGCAAAAACTTCAAAAAATCCTTCAACCCATAAATGCACTAACCACCATCTCCAATAATTAATAACTGGTAAACTGCTGTTTTCTCCATACATTAATCCAGAGAAAAAGAACATACCAATAGCAACAACCGATACTAATAAAATGATTAATAAATGTTTTGAAGCATCGTTTTTACGGATCGCATGCATAATATGTCTTCCAACCATAAACACCCATAATATCAAACCAATACCAAGAAATATTTGCCAGAATCGACCCAAATCCATGTATTCATATCCTTGATGTCCAAAGAAGAAATTGGTTGTTAAATCTAAAAATTGATGTACTCCTAGCCATTCTCCAAGCATAGATCCTAAAACAATGATGATTAATGCTACAAACAAGAAATTAATTCCAAAAACTTGGTATTTAAATTCCTTACCCGAAATCATTGGTGCTAAAAATAAACCTGTAGCTAACCAAGTTGCGGCAATCCAGAATACTGCTAATTGCGTGTGCCAAGTTCTAGTGATAGAATACGGTAAAAAGCTTGCTAAATCAAATCCGAAAAATGCTTGTCCTTCTACAGTATAATGCACGGTTATAATTCCTAAAAGAACTTGTAGTCCAATTAAAAGAGAAATAACAATAAAATATTTTAAAACGGCTTTTTGTGAACCGACCAACTTCATTCCGGTTAACGGGTCACTTTCCGGTTTTGTTATGATATCTCCTTTTTCATGATTTTTTAAATAATAGAAAGTAAGTATTCCAATAAATAAAAGTAATAGCACAATGGATAACCCAGACCATATAAGTGAATCTT
>JAGPUY010000142.1 GCA_018067265.1 Oceanihabitans sp.
CAAAAAACATTTTATTTTTTAACACTTGGCAACACAACTTTTAACGACCATTCTTTTGCCTTCTCCCTTAGATCTTTTAAATTGCATACATGAAAGTATACACAAAAACAGGAGATAAAGGTACCACGGCACTCTTTGGAGGAACAAGAGTGGCAAAACACCATATTCGTATTGATAGCTATGGCACCGTAGACGAATTGAACTCGCATATTGGTTTAATAAGAGATCAAGAAATAAATACCAAATACAAAGAAATCCTTATCCATATACAAGACCGTCTTTTTACGGTAGGAGCCGTTTTGGCCACAGATCCAGAAAAAGCAGTTCTTAAAAATGGAAAAGAACGATTAAACATTCCTAAAATTTCTAACGAGAACATAGAGTTACTCGAAAAAGAAATGGATACCATGAACGAAGACTTACCACAGATGACGCATTTTGTACTTCCAGGTGGTCACCAAACCGTGTCATTCTGTCACATAGCACGCTGTGTCTGCAGACGTGCAGAGCGTTTAGCTTCGGCATTAAACGACATAGAGACCATAGAACCGACTACTTTAATGTACTTAAACCGATTGTCGGACTATCTTTTTGTCTTGGCACGAAAGTTGTCTTATGATTTACAGGCAGATGAAGTAAAATGGATTCCTGAAAAGCAATAGTATTTTTCATCTGCAATTAGTAACAACTGCAAAATACTTTAGTAGCCAGTAGCTTACAGTTAAAATTGACGTTCTTTTAATTTATTGAAAAAATAATTCACTTTTCTCTTGACTATCTAAACTAAAAATTTATTTTTGCAAAAATAAAAACATTTAGAAATGTATTGGACATTAGAACTAGCATCTTATTTAAGTGATGCACCTTGGCCAGCAACAAAGGACGAACTTATTGATTACGCAATCAGAACGGGAGCACCTTTAGAAGTTGTTGAAAACTTACAAGCAATTGAAGACGAAGGAGACTCTTACGACTCAATTGAAGAAATTTGGCCTGATTATCCAACGGACGAAGATTACCTCTGGAATGAGGACGAGTATTAATATCAAAAAATTATCAATAAAAAAGTCTCATATCGAGACTTTTTTTTGGTTATAATTAAAATAAAATAACAACATAACGTATCTTTGAAATCCTTTTTATTAGGATTTTATCTATACATAATAACAATTAAAAGCTTTATTTAAGGAAAGCATGTTATAGGTCGTTTTACAGCAATGAAAATATATTTTCATAAAAAGCAGTAAACACAGTTTGACATAGTGCTTTCAAACCAATAATAAAGTAACCAAAAAAAAATACCACACATGAGTTTTTTAGATTCTGTACTAAAAGTATTTGTTGGCGATAAGTCTAAGCAAGACGTAAAGTCCTTAACACCTTTAGTCAATAAAATTAAAACCTTCGAAGCAGCTTTAGAGGCATTATCTCACGATGAACTACGAGCAAAAACGGCTTTCTTTAAAGAAAAAATAGCAGAAGCACGTCAGCCACTTCAAACCAAAATAGATGCGCTTTTAATAGATGCAGAAAAGGAAGAGGATATCGATAAACGTGAAGATATTTATTCTGAAATTGATGCAATAAAAGACGAAATTTATACAGTAACAGAAGACGTACTAAACGATATCTTACCAGAAGCTTTTGGTGTAGTTAAAGAAACCGCTAGACGTTTTACAAACAATACTTCCATAACCGTTACAGCAAATGAGTTTGATAGACTAATCTCTGGAGAACAGGATTATGTAACCTTAGAAGGAGACCAAGCAACTTGGGCGAACTCATGGGATGCTGCAGGAAAAGCGATTACTTGGGACATGATTCATTATGATGTACAATTAATTGGTGGTATTGCCATGCACCAAGGTAAAATTGCCGAGATGCATACTGGAGAAGGTAAAACACTAGTAGCAACACTTCCGGTATATCTTAACGCATTAGCTGGCCGTGGTGTTCACTTAGTAACTGTAAATGATTATCTAGCAAAAAGAGATAGCGCATGGATGGCTCCAATTTTTGAGTTTCATGGAATGAGTGTCGATTGTGTAGATTATTACAAACCTAATTCTGCTGCTCGTAAAAAAGCCTATAATGCAGATATTACTTATGGTACCAATAACGAGTTTGGTTTTGATTACCTGCGTGATAATATGGCGCATAATCCAGACGATTTAGTACAACGCCCGCATCACTACGCTATTGTAGATGAGGTCGATTCGGTTTTAGTCGATGATGCCAGAACACCATTAATTATTTCTGGTCCAATACCAAAAGGAGACCAACATGAGTTTGATGCTTTAAAACCTAAAGTAGAAGATATTGTTTCGGTACAACGCAAATACTTAACAACTGTTTTAGTAGAAGCAAAAAAACTTATCGCCGCTGGGGATGAAAAAGAAGGTGGTTTTCAACTACTTCGTGTATATAGAGGTATTCCAAAAAACAAAGCTTTAATTAAGTTTTTAAGTGAAGAAGGTGTGAAACAACTACTTCAAAAAACGGAAAACCATTACATGGCAGACAACAATCGTGAAATGCCAAAGATCGATGAAGAACTGTACTATGTAATTGAAGAAAAAAATAATCAAATAGAACTTTCAGATAAAGGTATAGAATACATCTCTGGAAAAGATAATCCGGACTTTTTCGTCATGCCAGAAATTGGTATCGAAATTGCGAAAATTGAAGCAAAAGGATTAAGTAAAGAAGAAGAAGCGGAAGAAAAAGAAGATTTATTCCGTGATTTTGGTGTCAAATCCGAACGTATACACACACTTAACCAATTACTAAAAGCATATGCTCTTTTTGAAAAAGACAACCAATATGTGGTAATGGATAACAAAGTAATGATTGTAGACGAGCAAACGGGTCGTATTATGGATGGTCGTCGTTATAGTGACGGTTTACACCAAGCGATTGAAGCCAAAGAAAATGTAAAAATTGAAGATGCTACGCAAACTTTTGCAACAGTAACCCTTCAAAATTACTTTAGAATGTACCGAAAGCTTTCTGGTATGACAGGAACTGCGGTTACAGAAGCTGGTGAGTTTTGGGAAATATACAAATTAGATGTTGTAGAAATTCCGACAAACAAACCTATTGCTCGTGATGACAGACAAGATTTAGTATTTAAAACAAAACGTGAAAAATACAATTCTGTTATTGATGAAGTAACCAAACTATCGCAAGCAGGAAGACCTGTTTTAATTGGTACTACGAACGTAGAAATTTCGGAACTTTTAGGAAAAATGCTTTCTATTCGTAAAGTACCGCACAATGTCTTAAATGCAAAACAGCATAAAAAAGAAGCAGAAATAGTAGATGAAGCTGGTAGAAGCGGACAAGTAACCATTGCAACCAATATGGCTGGTCGTGGTACCGATATTAAATTAAGTGACGAAGTAAAAGCAGCAGGTGGTTTAGCGATTGTTGGTACAGAACGTCATGATTCTCGTCGTGTAGACAGACAATTACGTGGTCGTGCTGGTCGTCAAGGAGATGTTGGTAGCTCCCAGTTCTATGTTTCCTTAGAAGATAATTTAATGCGTCTTTTTGGTAGTGAACGTATTGCCAAAATGATGGATAGAATGGGATTAGAAGAAGGTGAAGTGATTCAGCATTCTATGATTTCTAAATCTATTGAAAGAGCACAGAAAAAAGTAGAAGAAAATAATTTTGGTGTCCGTAAGCGTTTACTAGAATATGATGATGTCATGAACTCGCAACGTGAAGTAGTTTACAAACGAAGATATCATGCTTTATTTGGAGAACGTCTTCGTGTAGATATTGCCAATATGGTTTATGATACGGCGGAAAACATTACGGAAACAAATAAAGGAGCTTCTGATTTTAAGAATTTCGAGTTTGAATTAATTCGTTATTTCTCTATGAGTTCCCCTATTACAGAAGCAGAATTTGTAAAGCTTCCTGTGCTAGAAATTGCACAACGCGTATATAAAGCTGCTTTTGAACATTACAAAGCAAAAATGGCACGTAATGCAGAAATTGCATTCCCTATTATCGCTAATGTATACGAAACGCAACGCGATAAATTTAAAAGAATAGTAGTACCATTTACAGATGGTGTAAAATCTTTACAAGTAGTTACAGACCTTGAAAAAGCGTATGAAACAAAAGGTAAACAACTTATTACCGATTTTGAAAAGAATATTACACTAGCTATTATCGATGATGCTTGGAAAACACATTTACGTAAAATGGATGAGTTAAAGCAATCGGTGCAATTGGCTGTACATGAGCAAAAAGATCCTTTATTAATTTATAAATTTGAAGCTTTTGAGTTGTTTAAAACGACCATAGACCAAGTAAATAAAGATGTGATTTCTTTCTTATTTAAAGGAGAATTACCAACACAAGAATCTAATATTCAAGAAGCAAAAGAAACGCGTACAAAAGAAAATTTACAAACGCAAAAAGACGAGATTCCTAATTTAGACGAACGTTCTGCACAAAACAGAGCAGCTGGCAATACACAACGTCAACCAGAAGTAGTAGAAACTGTTGTACGCGACAAACCAAAAATTGGTCGTAACGATAAAGTGACTATTAAACACGTTATGAGTGGGGAAAATAAAACCTTAAAATACAAACAAGCAGAACCTTTACTTGCTAAGGGAGAATGGGTTTTAGTAGAGTAATACCTACAACAGATATCCATCTTGAACTTGTTTCAAAATCTTAAAACCTGAAGGTCACACTTCAGGTTTTTTATTCCCCTATTTTTAAAGAAAAGACAACTTCAAAGCATAAATCTCAAATTTTTAACAATTTTTTTTTTGTATCTTTAAAAAAATAAACCAAAAATTGAAGATATGAGAAACGTATTTGCTATTGCTGTTGGCCTAGTAGTTTCCGGGCTAGTAATTTTTTTATTATACATTTTAGGACCTCAATTTTTCACGTTCCCTCCGGGCGCAAATCCTATGGACCCTGAATCAATAAAACAAAATATGCACTTAATACCTGCAGGAGCAATAATTTTGGTAATAGTAGCCCATTTTTTCGGCATTATTGGAGGCATGATAGCTTCCACAGCTGTTTCCGAGACTTCGCTAATTCCAGCCTATATTGTTTCAGGAATCATCATTCTAGGATCTATTGGCGGTTCTCTCGCTATGTCACATCCAGCTTGGTCCATCATTACAGGAATATTTTCTGTTATTGCAGCTTTTTTTCTTGGTAGAATAGCCGCTATTAATAAAATGAATGAAGAATAAATCTATCTTTTAATTCTTCTTTTTTAGCGACAAACAAAACAACCGATTTTATTCCTTTTCAACGAATATACTTCAGGATATAACGAAGTTCATTCAATATTCCTTAAATTTATTCCGTTGCTAAACAGCAGCATATACTCCTTTATTTTTTTTCGATTAATAGCACCTAATAAAATACGAAAAAAAACTATGAAGCTTTACGTTACATTAAAGCGAAATTTTGTGCTATTCCTCTTAATTTCTGCTCTATTTTCACCATTCCATGCATTTGCCCAAACGATAAGTTTTGGTTCCTCTGGCTTAGTAGGAGAAACTACTTTAAATCCCACTTCATTAGAATTTGGACCAGATAACAGATTATATGTTTCACAACAAGATGGAAAAATCTGGGCCTATGCCATTTCAAGGGATGCCGCTACTTTAGGAAATGGTACGTATACGATAACAAATACAGAAGCTATAACCACCATACAAACTGGTATAATCAATCATGACGATACCGGAATTGCAAATGCGACCCAACAACGTTTAATTACCGGAATTAAAACGGCAGGCACCACTACAAATCCTGTTTTATATGTGACCTCATCCGATTTTTTGTTTGGAGGTGGAGGCGCTGGTAGTGATTCTAATTTAGATACAAACTCCAGCATATTGTCAAAGTTAGAATGGACTGGAACCCATTGGAGTAAAGTCGATTTAATTAGAGGGCTTCCTCGCTGTGAAGAAAATCATGCGATTAATGGTATGGATATCTTTGAACGCGACGGAAATACATATATGCTAATTGTTCAAGGAGGAAATACAAATAAAGGAGCCCCAAGTAATAATTTTGCAGGTACTCCCGAATACTTTTTATCGGCATCCATGCTAATTGTTAATCTTACACAATTAGAAGGCATGCCTACCTATACCGATCCTAGAACAAGTACCGATTACAAATATGACTTACCAACTTTAAATGATCCGCTGCGATTAGATATTAATAATACGCATCCAGAATTCCCCTACCCTATTGGACACCCAATGTATAATGCAACCATTGATATTAATGATCCTTTTGGTGGAAATAACAGTTTAAATCAAGCATTTCCTGAAGCTGGCGGACCAATTCAAATATTTGCTCCAGGTTTTAGAAATGCCTATGATGTAGTGGTTATGGAAAATGGAAGAATATACACTTCAGATAATGGTGGAAACTCACTTTGGGGAGGTGTTCCTAAAATTTACGACAATGCTACAGACACCTTTTTAGGTGATGAAAGTACTATTACTTATGATCCATTGAATCATTATATAAAAAATGAAATGAATGAATCTGGAAGTAGCCTTATCTCCGATCCATTACATTTTGTAGGTACTATTAATGACGCAAACAAAACCTATTATGGTGGTCATCCAATACCAATCCTCGCATTTCCATCTAGAGCACAAATTATTGCTTATAAGAAAATTAGCGGATCTTGGGTTGCAACCAGTACGAATGATTTACAAACACTTCTGACTGGCACTTCTGGTTATTTCAATTCATCCTTTGCTATTGGAGATTTCCCAGATGACCCGCGTCTAGGTGAGTTTTTAGCAGATGAACCAACAACAAGTACTAAAGTTAATATTTTAGATGCCCGACCATCTTCTACAAATGGAATTGTTGAATATACAGCCTCCGATTTTGGTGGTATCATGCAAGGGAATTTATTAACCGCTTCCTTTAATGGGGATATTAATAGATATGTTTTAAATGCCGCTGGTGATCAAGCCTTAGAACACGAAGTTACTTTTAGCGGATTTGGGTCTATTCCTCTAGATGTTATCGCGCAAGGGGATGCTGAAATATTCCCTGGAACTGTTTGGGCTGCAACGTATGGCGCCAATAATATAACCATCTTTGAACCGTCTGGGATAGATTGTATTCAACCCGAAGAACCTGGTTACGACCCTAATGCAGACAATGATGGTGATGGTTTTACGAATCAAGATGAAATTGATAATGGTACAAATATTTGTTCGCAAGGAAGTAAACCAGATGATAATGATGGTGATTTTATTTCGGACTTAAATGATGATGATGATGATAACGATACCATATTAGATGTTAATGATGTTTTTGCTTTAGATGCTAATAATGGTCTAACCACGAACCTACCAATAGATTATCCGTTTTGGAATAATGATCCTGGAACTGGTCTCTTTGGTTTAGGATTTACTGGTTTAATGCTAGATCCAACAGGTAATACGGATTACCTCACGCAGTTTAATGAAGTGAATTTATCGTTTGGTGGTGCAGCAGGTAAAGCTACTGTAGATTTAGTGACTGGTGGAGATGCTATTAATAATAATCAAAAAAACGGATTTCAATTTGGTTTAAATGTCGATTCCAATTCGAACCCTTTTACTATACATTCTAAGATAGAATCGCCTTTTTTTGGTATTAGTGGTTCCCAAACACAACCTGTAGATCACCAATCTTATGGTATTAGCTTTGGAAATGGTGACCAAGACAATTATTTAAAGTTAGTTTTAATGAATGGTATTAGTAATGCGGATTCTGAACAAGGACTACAGGTTTTGATGGAAGATAATGGAGTGGTTACGGTAAATAATACATATGATGTTTCTAACATATTAAATGCTGGTTCGGTTAGTTTATATTTTAGTATTGATCCCACTGCAAATACCGCACAACCATTTTACTCTATAGATGATGGACAAACCTTAATTATACTCGGTAGCCCAATAAGCTTACCTCTAAATTTTTTAGATGCAACAGATAATAAAGGCCTAGCCGTTAGCTTTATTTCAACTTCAAAGGATGCTTCGGGTTCCTTTTCTAATCCGTTTACTGCCACTTGGGATTTTATTGAAGTTTATGAAAATCAAAATGGCATTTTAACTTTGGAGCCGGACCCTATGGATTTCGGGTTAACTCCTATTCAAAACTCATTAAGAACAAAACTACTCAAAGTAAGTAATGAAGGTGGTCCAACGGATGATGTTATAACCATTACTGCGCTAAACTTTTCGGGAACGGATGCTCCTATGTTTTCTAGTGATATCAGTCTTCCTTTAGTTATAACTCCCGGATCCAGTGTAAATATTCCTATTAATTTTATTTCAAATAGTGTTTTAGGTATAAAAAATGCCAATCTTGACATTATACATTCTGGTACTAATTCTCCCATTTCCACTAATCTTACTGGAGAAATCACGGACCTTTACGAACCTATAGTTAGAATTAATGCTGGTGGGCCTTTAGTGGCTGCATCCGATGCTGGTCCTAACTGGGAAGCTAATGATATTAATGGTCAATTTATTGGAACGTCTTTCTCTGTTTCCTCTGGATCTAGATATGCTATTACTAGTTTAGACTATTCTACTAAAGATGCTTCTATTCCATCATATATTGATCAAACAACCTATGAAACGGTAATGAATTCACAACGTAGTATTAGCGCGTCGTCTAATCAAATGATCTTTTCAATTCCTGTTCCTAATGGAAATTATATCGTTAACTTCTACGTTGCCAACTTATATAATGGTACTTCAGAACCTCTTGAACGTTTATTTAGTGTCGATATTGAAAATAAAAGAGTTTTAGAAAATTTTGATTCTTCTAAAACCTATGGACATAGAACAGCAGGTATGATTCAAAGTAATGTACAGGTTTTTGATGGTATTCTAGAAATTGAGTTTTTTAGAAATTTAGAAAACCCAATGGTAAATGCTATAGAAATATTAGCTATTACTTATCCGGACATCACTATAGACCCAATTGCCGACATCCAAAATTGCGAGCTTGAAATATCTGATTTTTCAGCCATAGCAATGGGTGGAAACCCCGCTTCCAATTTAACGTATAGTATAAGTGGACAACCTAGTGGATTAGATATAGAACCTACCAACGGCCTTATTTTTGGGACTATAGATTCTAGTGCCATAACTGGTGGTTTAAATAGTGATGGTGTGCATCAAGTAACCGTCACCGTTTCAAAAACAGGAAGCACAGATGCCACGGAAACATTTATTTGGACCGTTATTGAAGACTCCGAAGCACCAATAATTACTTGTCCGTTAGACATTACACAAACTGCAGATACAGCTTCTTGCGATGCTATAGTTACCATTATAGAACCAACCGCAACAGATAACTGCTCCAGTACAATTACATATAATGGTGTACGAAACGATGCCTTATTAATAACAGATCCTTATCCGGTTGGTGATACTATTATTACCTGGACTGCAACAGATGCTGCTAGTAATAATTCCAGTACTTGTGATCAAACCATAACTATTTCCGATAACGAATTACCTGTTATTATTTGTCCGTTAGATATTACACAAACAACAGACACCGCTTCTTGTGATGCTATAGTTACCATCCTAGAACCAACTGCTATCGATAATTGCACGGGAACGATTACTTATAATGGCGTACGAAACGATGCCTTATTAGTAACAGACCCTTATCCGGTTGGTGACACTATTATTACATGGACCGCAACAGATGCTGCTAGTAATAATTCGAGTACTTGTGATCAAACCATAACTATTTCCGATAACGAATTACCCGTTATTACTTGTCCGTTAGATATTACACAAACTGCGGATACTGCTTCTTGCGATGCTATAGTTACTATCATAGAACCAACGGCTATAGATAACTGCACAGGAACGATTACTTATAATGGCGTACGAA
>JAGPUY010000151.1 GCA_018067265.1 Oceanihabitans sp.
AGTATTATCGGAGTCATTTTTGCCCTGCACATTTTATTGTTATTACTACAATATACTATTGCAGGTATTCTTACAAAAAAGAACCCATTAAAATTATTAGCAACTATGATGCCTGCATATTTTACAGCATTAGGTACGCAATCTTCGGCAGCTACTATTCCAGTTACCTTAAAACAAGCTTTAACCAATGGCGTTTCAGAAAAAATAGCAGGATTTGTTATTCCTTTATGTGCCACCATTCATCTCTCTGGTAGCATTATGAAAATTACTGCTTGTGCTATGGCCTTAATGATTTTACATGGTATGCCATTTGATTTCACACTCTTTGCAGGATTTATTTTTGTATTAGGAATCGCTATGATTGCAGCACCTGGAGTTCCTGGAGGAGCAATTATGGCTGCTATTGGAATCTTGCAATCTATGCTAGGTTTCAATGAAGAAATGTTAGGATTAATGATCGCCTTATATATTGCAATGGACAGTTTTGGTACTGCTTGTAACGTTACTGGTGATGGCGCTATTTCTTTAGTCGTTAATGAAATAACAAAAGAAAAAGTAACTATTTAATTTTAAAGTTATAGACAGAAAAATCTAGGTTTTCTTTTTTCTTTACTGAAGCGCTATGGAATGTTTTCTAGTCTCGTTTGGTATTGTTTAAGTGTTTATTGTATCTCTTGAAGCGGAATAATTGTTATCCGCTATTTTTTGAGTACTACGGCTAATTCTCCTTTCTTACTCAAAATACTCCTCGTATCGTTTTCCGAAAAGCAATTATATTCTAACAAATAAACACAAAAAAATATCCTCAAATAAACCATAAATACGTAAATTTACACCGTTAAAATTAGCATCAATATTATGGAATATAGAATAGAAAAAGACACAATGGGTAACGTTAACGTTCCTGCAGACAAACTTTGGGGAGCGCAAACAGAGCGTTCTCGTAACAACTTTAAAATTGGTGCAACAGCATCTATGCCTTTAGAAATTGTTTATGGTTTTGCTTACTTAAAAAAAGCGGCAGCATTTACTAACTGTGAGTTAGGTGCTTTAGCTATTGAAAAAAGAGATCTTATTGCACAAGTATGTGATGAAATTTTAACAGGAATGCATGACGATCAGTTTCCTCTAGTAATTTGGCAAACTGGTTCTGGTACGCAAAGTAACATGAATGTAAATGAGGTTATTGCTAATAGAGCGCAACAAATTGCAGGAAAAGTTATTGGCGAAGGTGAAAAAGTTATTCAACCAAATGACGATGTAAACAAATCGCAATCTTCTAATGATACCTTTCCTACAGGAATGCATATTGCTGCCTACAAGAAAATTGTAGAAAACACCATTCCTGGCGTAACAAAACTGCGTGACACCTTAAAAAACAAATCGGAAGAATTTAAAGAAGTTGTAAAAATTGGAAGAACCCATTTAATGGATGCTACACCACTTACACTTGGTCAAGAATTTTCTGGTTATGTATCGCAATTAGATCACGGATTAAAAGCATTACATAATACATTAGAACATTTAAGCGAACTTGCTCTTGGTGGAACAGCGGTTGGTACCGGATTAAATACACCTAAAGGATATGCAAAACGTGTTAGCGAATTTATTGCAGAATTTACAGGACTACCTTTTATAACTGCTCCAAATAAATTTGAAGCTCTTGCTGCTCACGATGCTTTAGTAGAAACGCATGGTGCTTTAAAACAACTAGCAGTTTCTTTAAATAAAATTGCCAATGATATTCGTATGATGGCTTCTGGTCCACGTTCTGGTATTGGCGAAATTACTATTCCCGCAAACGAACCTGGAAGTTCTATCATGCCAGGAAAAGTGAACCCTACACAATGCGAAGCTTTAACCATGGTTTGTGCGCAAGTAATGGGAAATGATGTTGCTGTTAGTGTTGGTGGTATGCAAGGACATTATGAACTTAACGTTTTTAAACCAATGATGGCTGCAAACGTGTTACAATCTGCCCAACTCATTGGGGATGCTTGTAACAGTTTTGAAGAACATTGTGCTGCTGGAATTGAACCAAACCATGCTGTAATTAAAGAATTACTAAACAACTCTTTAATGCTAGTAACTGCTTTAAATACCAAAATAGGATATTATAAAGCGGCAGAAATAGCAAACACAGCACATAAAAATGGTACGACTCTTAAAGTAGAAGCTATAAACCTTGGCTACGTTACTGCAGAAGATTATGATGCTTGGGTAAAACCTGAAAACATGGTTGGAGGCTTAAAATAACGACGAAGCGTTCAGTATTACTTATAAATAAAACAGATTTAAATCATCTTAATATCTTTGTAATCAAATAGTTCCAAAGTATTCACCTTGAAGAATAAAAATCTAAAACATATGAAAAGAAACCTACTTACTTGCATATTTATACTTTCTATAAGCGCAATAGGATTTGCGCAAACAACTAAGGTCTCTGTTTATAACGTTTTAGGAAAACGTGTTATTAATAAAACGGTAGAATTTGGTCAAGCTTTGGATTACCAATGGTGTTTATATCATTAAGTTTAACGACTATAACACGACATACAAGTTTGTAAAACAATAAACTTTTACACTTTATAAAATTTAAAGCGTTGGCATATTGCCAACGCTTTTTTATTTCCTTAAATTTATACTTTAATATAAAATCTATGTCCGTACTAATTACCAATATTAAAGAACTACTTCAAGTTAGAGATACCAACGTTTTAAAAGTGTCGGGAAGCGATATGAAAACACTTCCTACTATTAAAAATGCATATATCTATATGGAGGATGATACCATTGTAGCATATGGTAGCATGCAAGACTTGCCTTCTATAGAAGCAGACAAAGTAATAGATGCCACAGGAAAAATCGTGCTACCAACTTGGTGTGACTCACATACGCACATTGTATATGCAGGAAACAGAGAGCAAGAATTTGTAGACCGAATTAATGGGTTAAGTTATGAAGACATTGCAAATCGTGGTGGCGGCATTTTAAATTCGGCAGAAAAACTACAAAACACCAGCGAAGAAGATTTATACCAACAATCTATACATCGAGTATATCAAGTTATGCAACTTGGTACAGGAGCTATAGAAATTAAATCTGGTTATGGTTTAACCGTAGAAGCAGAATTAAAAATGCTTCGCGTGATAAAACGTATCAAAAAAGAATTCCCTATAAAAGTAAAAGCTACCTTTTTGGGTGCGCATGCTTTACCAAAAGCATACAAAGAAGACAAAAAAGGCTATCTCGATTTAATTATTAATGAGATGCTTCCTAAAATTGAAAAAGAAGAACTTGCGCATTATATAGATGTATTTTGCGAAAAAGGCTACTTCAGTTTAGAAGATACAGATCGCTTACTTACAGCAGGAAAAAAACATGGACTAACTCCAAAAATTCATGTAAATCAATTTAATGCTTTTGGCGGAATTGCTCTTGGTGTTCAACACAAAGCGCTTTCTGTAGACCATTTGGAAGAATTAAAAGACGAAGACATACAAGCCTTAAAAGGTAGCAGCACCATCGCTGTTGCACTACCTTCTTGCTCCTATTTTTTAAGTATACCATATACTCCTGGAAGAAAAATTATAGATGCTGGATTACCTTTAGCTTTAGCAACCGACTATAATCCGGGTTCTACACCAAGCGGAAATATGAATTTTGTAGTCAGTACTGCTTGTATAAAAATGAAACTAACACCAGAAGAAGCTATAAATGCCGCAACTATAAATGGTGCTTATGCCATGGGGATTTCTAACCAATACGGAAGTATTACTAGAGGAAAAAAAGCAAATCTAATTATCACGAAAGAAGTACCAAGCTATAACTTTTTACCTTACGCTTTTGGCGAAAACCACATAGATACTGTAATTATAAATGGAACCATCTTATAATTTTAACTTAAACACTTTAAAACCTTTATCTAAATCCTGCATTGCATTGGGTTTAACCGATTTTGTTTCGGTGTGTAAGTATGTAAAACAATTACCGTACGGAAGAAATACAGACAGAACCAACTACACTTCTATTCTTGAGGAAAACAAAGGAACTTGCTCTACAAAACACGCCTTTTTAAAAGAACTTGCTTTGGAAAATGAAGCAGTACATATTCAATTCTATTTATGTATTTATAAAATGAAGGAAGCGAACACTAAAGGAATTGGTAAAGTACTGTTGGAATACCATTTAGATTATATCCCAGAGGCACACACTTATTTAAAGTTTACCGACAAAATATTAGATTTTACTCGAATAGAAGAAAGCCAAACATCCTTTAAAGATACTATCTTATTGGAAGTAGAAATCCTTCCGAAACAAATAGGAAATTACAAGTTAGACTTTCATAAAAATTATATTAAAAATTGGATTGTATCTAAAAACATACCCTATTCTTTTCAAAAAACATGGAACATTAGAGAAGCTTGTATTTCCCAATTAAGCAAATAAAAAAGCCTGAAACTAGATAGCTTCAGACTTTTAAATGGATTAATTACTAACTATTATTTTAAAGAAAACTCGTCACTTGAAATTAATTCTTTTTCATTAAAAACATTTACTACATAACGTCCTTGTACAAAATCCCCATCTCCTCTTGCGGTTACAAACTCACAAACATCTAAAGAGTTATTTTCATAATTAAATTTACTAATAACACTATAGTTTAAACTTTGATCTTCAAACTGTACTTGTGCATTTTCGCCTAAAATATTATTTCCAGGACCTATTACTTGCACATAAAATTCTTGATCACCAGCTTGTACCAATCTGTTTTTAGCAACCGTATAACAAACTCTAATTTTATCTACACGTCTTGCTCTTTCTGTAGGAATCAATTTTCCAGAGCTACGTTCTATAACACCATATCCTTTTAAACCTACCGTATTTAAAACGGCAGCAGTTTCAACAACTTCCGCCAAAGCTGTATTTTGTACTAATAAAGAATCGGTAAACATATTACGCTGCTCTAATCTCACTTTCGTACTATCTAAAGAAGTTGCTAATAATTGGTTTTCTACTTTCAATCTATCATTTTCCACTAACAGAACATCCATTTCTTTTTGTAAGGATAAGTATTTTTGTTTGTATTTCCATAAGCTCCCAACATTAGCTTCCGATACTTTTAAAGAATCCATAAGCCCTTGAATACGCTCTTTAGCTTCCACTAATTTTTCATTAGCAATATCATTTTCACCAATAGCAATATCATATTGTTTTGCCATATTGCTTAAATCATTCATTACTAATTGCTTCTCTTTAATAAGCTGCACTTCATTTTCTTTTTTCTCTTGGTATAAAGTAGAAGTGTAAAATCCAGTTCCTAAAAATAAAGCCAATGCAATACCCAAAGCTACTTTTAATCCTATGCTATTTTTTTTATCAGTCATAATTACTTGTTTTTAAGGTTAAAATTTAGAGCGTAATTGTTCTTTCAAATATATTTATTATTTAATAGTATAATTCTTGTTTCGTGTAAAAAAAATGTACTTTTAATTACTCAAAAAACAGATTTTATTTTATGGACAAATTGGTTTTATTTAACGACACAAAACTAAAAAGCTTGCTTAGTAAAAGACCAAAAGAATCTAAATTTGGCGAACACATTAAAGTATTAACCACTGTTTCCAATATATACGAGCAACTTATAAATTTAGATGTTAGCTATGTTTTAATTGGCTTACCAGAAGATATAGGAGTTTTCGCAAATTACGGAAAAACAGGCACTTCTACTACATTTGACGCCGTAATTAAAATTTTGTTAAATATACAAAGCAACCAATTTACACATGCCAATAAAGTACTTGTTTTAGGGCATTTAGATTTCAATGAAACCCTAGAAAAACTAAAAAACTTAGATCAAACCAAAAATAAAGATATCGCCAAAGCTAGAAAAATGGCACAAAAAATAGACAAGCATGTGTCTAATTTAGTACATACTATAGTGAAATCTGGGAAAATTCCAATAATTATTGGTGGCGGACACAACAACGCTTATGGTAATATTAAAGGAAGTTCACTTGCGCTAAACACCTCTTTAAACGTGGTGAATTTAGATGCACATACCGATTTTAGAGAGGAAGAAGGTAGACATAGCGGTAATGGTTTTAGTTACGCTTTCGCGGAAGGATTTTTAAATAATTATTTTATTTTCGGATTGCATGAAAACTATAATTCGCAAAACATTTTAAACCGCATTGCTAAACAAAAACGGATTGATTTTAACACCTTTGAAGCAATTGCTGTTCGAAGGGAACTAAAATTTAAAAAAGAAATGGAACGTGCTTTAAAACACGTTTCTGCAAAACCTTTTGGTATTGAAATAGATTGTGATGCTATTGAAAATATACCAAGTAGCGCCATGACGCCAAGCGGATTTTCGGTTACTAAAGCTAGAAATTTTATAGATTATTTTGCAAAACATAAAAACGCAACCTACATACATATTTGTGAAGCGGTCGCTACTCCAGAAAACGAAACACAAGTGGGTAAATTAATCAGCTATTTTATTACCGATTTTATTAGAGCTAATACCACAAAATAATGTCTAAACTTCAATTAGAGTTCTTGCGATTAGGGTTTTCCTTCGCTATTTTTATATTTATAATAACCCTATTATTTATGGAAATCAATCAAGTCAAATCCGATTGGTTTCGCGATTTTTCAAAAACACTTTCTATTCCCGTTTTTATCCTAAGTTTTCTAATTCCTATTTGGATGCTTATCGATTTAATACGTAAAAAAGTAGCAGATAAATCCATATTTAATCTTACCTTTTTTATATCTACAATCTCTTTACTACTCCTGTTTTTTGCAATAATTTTTATTAAATAACGATATTTACTAGGAAAAATAAATACAAAATATTAATTTCGCATAAGTACTTATATAACTATTTATATTATGGATGCATTTCAAGGCTTTGGAGAATTGGCTATAGGCTCCAGATTAAAACGAATTAGTGAGTTTATGATGAAAGAAACACAATTAGTGTATAATCACTTTAACATAGACTTTGATCCTTATTTGTTTCCAACATTTAAGATCATTACCAATAAAAAAAGCGTTACAAATACCGAAATAAAGGAATCCTTAAGCATATCACAACCTGCAGTTACACAAGCAATAAATAAATTATCTAAAAAAGGATTAATATCGGTAACAGCATCTAAATCAGATAAAAGAAAAAAAAATATTCGGCTATCTAAAAAAGGAGAAGCCTTTCTTGTTCAAATTATTCCTGTTTGGAATGGTATCCATTCCATACTAAAAGAATTTACGAT
>JAGPUY010000156.1 GCA_018067265.1 Oceanihabitans sp.
AAACGCTTGTAAAGACAATATGTACGATCATGTTTTTATTTTAGCGCCTTGGCAGGAAATATTTAGTAGTGATAGCGAACGTTACGAAAATTTTGAACAAGCAATAGAAATACACAAACACTTATTAAATACCTACAACACCTATAAGTATAGCTTGGTGGATGTACCATTTGGTTCTATAGAAAGTAGAGCCGATTTTATATTAAATGTGGTAAAAGCATTGTAATGCAAAATACGATAAACATATTAGAACGTTATTGGAACTTTACCAGTTTCCGCCCTTTTCAAGAAGACATTATAAATGCGGTAATAGCAGGAGAAGATGTTATGGCACTGATGCCAACTGGAGGAGGAAAATCTTTATGTTTTCAAATTCCTGCACTTGCTAAAGATGGTATTTGTATTGTGGTCTCCCCTTTGGTTGCCTTAATGAAAGACCAAGTAAAAACGCTAACAGACAAAGGTATTAAGGCGATTGCGCTTACCAGCGGAATACATTATAAAGAACTGGATGCACTTCTAGACAATTGTATTTATGGTAATTATAAGTTTCTTTATCTTTCTCCAGAACGTTTACAGCAAGAACTAGTTCAAGACCGAATAAAACAAATGAATGTAAACCTAATTGCTGTAGATGAAGCGCATTGCATCTCACAATGGGGAAATGATTTTAGACCATCCTACAAAAACATAGAATTACTAAGACAAATAAAACCGAGTGCTAATTGTATTGCACTTACAGCTTCTGCAAGGCCTTTGGTGGTAGATGATATTATTAAAGAACTCGATTTTATAAATCCTAAAATATTTAAACAATCTTTTGCTAGACCAAATGTAGCATATATGGTTTTTCATGAAGATGATAAATATTACAAAATGGAAAGCATTTTAAAAAAACAAAATGCGCCTTCCATCATTTACGTTAGAAACAGAAAATCTACCGTAGAGATTTGTAATATGCTAGCCAAACAAAACATAAGTGCTACATACTATCATGGCGGACTAAGTAATAACGAGAAAGACAAACATCTAAACGACTGGTTACAAAACAAAAATCAGGTAATGGTTGCTACCAATGCTTTTGGTATGGGAATTGACAAGCCGGATGTAAAAACCGTTATTCATCTAAACTTACCAGAAAGCATAGAAAGTTATTTTCAAGAAGCTGGTCGTGCCGGAAGAAATGGTAAAAAAGCATTTGCCGTTATTCTAAAAAACAATAGCGATGAGGCTTTAGTGAAAAAGCAATTTTTAGACGGATTACCGACGGTTGATTTTGTAAAGTTGGTATATCGAAAACTCTGCAGTTACTTTCAAATATCGTATGGCGAAGGTGTAGATACTACGCATCAATTTAATTTTAATCAATTTTGTAAAACCTATACATTCAATACCATTTTATGCTATAATGCTATTCAGTTTTTAGATAGAACTAGTGTCATTAGTTTATCGAAACAGTTTAATAGACAAACGCAGGTACAGTTTGTTATAAGCAATAATAGTTTATTTGCTTATTTACAGCATAACAACCATTTAAGCCTTGTTGTAAAATCTATTTTAAGAACCTATGGCGGCATTTTTGATCAAGAAGTAAAATTAAATACTACATTAATAGCAGATAAAGCTTCGGTGAATGAAAACATCGTATTAAAAGTTTTGGCACAATTAGAGAAAGATGAAATAATCACGCTAAACACTTCTAAAACGGATGCCGAAATTACTTTTCTAGAACCTAGAGAAGACGACAAAACAATTAATGTAATTGCAACTATTTTAAAACAACAAAACACATTAAAGCAAGAACAAGTAGCCGCTATTTTAAGCTATGTTAAAAAAGAAGATCTTTGTAAAAGCATACAACTACTCTCCTATTTTGGGGAGAAAGATTTAAAACCTTGCGGTATTTGCTCGGTGTGTATTACTAAGAAAAAACCAGAAGTAAAAGAAATAAAATCCGTTAAAAACGCAATCATTAACTTATTAGAAAACGGCGATTTATCTTCTAGAGCAATTTTAAAAGAATTGCCATTTTCTGAAAAAGAAATAAACAACATGCTCCAATTATTATTAGAGCATCATATTATTACTATTACAAAAACGAACACCTACAAATTAGCACATTTATAATGAGAGATTTAAGAATCGTATTTATGGGAACTCCAGACTTTGCAGTTGCCACTTTACAAACATTAGTAGAAAACAAGTACAACATTGTTGGTGTAATTACGGCGCCAGACAAACCTGCTGGTCGTGGTAGAAAATTGAATGAATCTGCTGTAAAAGAATATGCAAAATCGCAAGATTTACATATTATGCAACCCACCAATTTAAAAGCAGAAAGCTTTACCGAAGAATTAGCAGCATTAAACGCTAATTTACAAATAGTAGTTGCTTTTAGAATGTTACCAAAAGTAGTTTGGCAAATGCCAGCATATGGAACTTTTAATTTGCATGCTTCTTTACTACCTAATTATCGCGGTGCAGCGCCAATAAACTGGGCGGTTATAAATGGCGAAACAAAAACGGGTGTGTCTACTTTTTTTATAGATGAAAAAATTGATACTGGTGCAATGATTTTGCAAGAAGAACTAGCTATAGAAGCAAACGAAAACGCCGGAAGTCTACACGATAAATTAATGTGCTTAGGAAGTAATCTCGTTTTAAAAACCGTTGGACGTATTGCGGAAGGCGATGTGGAAACGACACCACAGCCAGAAAATGCTGAAATGAAAACGGCATACAAACTAAACAAAGACAATTGTAAGATCGATTTTAACGACACTTTAGACAATATATATAATAAGGTAAGAGGATTAAGTCCGTATCCTGCTGCTTGGTGTATTTTACAAAATAAGGAAGAAGCATTAGATATTAAGATTTATGCTGCCGAAAAAGAAGTAGAAGCACATGATTTAGAAATAGGAAAAGTAATAACTACCAAAAAAGAGATAAAGGTGTCTGTTCAAGAAGGTTACTTAATTATAAAAGAAATTAAGCTTCCTGGAAAACGAAAAATGGATGCAAACTCCCTTTTAAACGGTTATAATTTTGATGAAAACGCAAAAATGCTGTAAAGCCTTATGCTTGTTGACTTGTTAAAAATTCGATGAAATGCACTAGCTTTATTAACAAAACGCATAAGTTATTAACAAAAAAGCGTATTTCCCTTGCTATTACTTGCGTGGTTTGAATTTCCGTATAATTTTGTAGAGGATATAACAATAATGTTTAACCAACAATTTATTAATACTTAAAATTAAAATTATGAACAAAACAGATTTAATCGATGCAATGGCAGAACACGCAGGAATTACTAAAGCAGCTTCAAAGAAAGCTTTAGAATGTGCGTTAATAGAAATTGAAGGTGCTTTACAAAAAGGAAACAGAGTTTCTTTAGTAGGTTTTGGTTCTTGGTCAGTTTCTAAAAGAGCTGCAAGAGATGGAAGAAATCCTCAAACTGGAGCTACTATAAAAATTAAAGCTAAAAACGTTGTTAAGTTTAAAGCAGGTTCAGATTTATCTAGCGCTGTAAACTAATTCTTTTTTAGAATATTTTAAAAAAGCCTTCTTACTTAAGAAGGCTTTTTTTATGTTAAACCCAATAAATATTGGTTAATTAATAAAAATTTATTAGATTTAAATAGATAAAATAAATCTTTATGATTTCAACTAAACCAAAAAAAGGTGATTTACTCATCGCAGAACCATCCATTATAGGAGATATGTCCTTTAATAGATCTATTGTTTTATTAGCAGATCACAATACAGATGGCTCCATTGGTTTTATTTTAAATAAACCTTTAGAGTACACCATACAAGACCTCATCCCAGAAATTGAGGCGGATTTCAAAGTATATAATGGCGGACCAGTAGAACAAGACAATCTCTATTTTATTCATAAAGTACCAGAACTAATACCAGATAGTATAGAAATATCTTTAGGTATTTTTTGGGGAGGAGATTTTAGTAAAGTAGCAGAACTTATTGCTAATAAAAAATTAAATGAAAAGCATATCCGTTTCTTTTTAGGATATTCTGGCTGGCAAGCGAACCAATTAGACGAAGAACTTAAACTGAACTCGTGGGTGGTTACAGAAAACATTTATAAAAAAGAAATCATTGAAAAAAACTGTGAAGCTTTTTGGAGAGAAAAAATGTTAGAATTTGGTGGCGAATATAGCATATGGTCTAATGCACCAGAAAACCCAAGTCTTAATTAGATAATCTAATTTTTACATTTAGTTTTTTTATTAAATCTTCCGCTATAGTATGATCAAATGCTTTCTTTCTGTATTTGGTTATAGACTGTATTCCTGTGATAACATTGGTTATAAACAATTCGTCTGCTTTTTGTAATTCAAAAGGAGAAATAGAAGCTTCCTCTAAAGTTAATTCTGGTATTAACGCAATGACTTCCATTATTTGCTTGCGCATAATTCCTTTTAAGCAACCATCTGTTAAAGGCGGTGTTTTAATTGTTTTTCCTTTTACTAAAAAAATATTTCCGTTTAAAGCTTCTACAACGCTCTTATTCGTATTTATCAGTAAACAGTTGTCTAAACTATTTTCCTTTCCATAAATACTTCCTATTACGTGTAGTGCCTTATTATTTGTCTTTAGTGTAGATAATAAACTTGGCGACACGTAATAATCTTTAAATAAGTCTATCTCATATTTCTCCGAATTAATAAGATAAAAATCGGCATCTAATTTTGCAGTACTAATAACATAATCCACATCGTTATTTTGTGGTAAATACAAACCTCCTGCTACTCTATTCACCATAAACTTCACTCTAGCAGATACATCCGACAGCTTATTTGCTTTTAAGGTTTCTAAAATTTGTTCTTCTAGAAACTCCATACTAAAATGCATCGGTATTTCCATACGCATAATACGCATAGAAGCCATTAGTCTAAAGTAGTGATCTTCAAAAAACAATAGTTTACCATGTGAGCATTTTATGGTTTCAAATATAGCGTCACCATAATTAAAACCTCTATTGTTAAACGAAATTATATTTGTTTCGCTAGTAATATTTCCATTAAAATTTATCATAAAAAAATCCCGAAAATTAATTCGGGACAAATATAAGTTTAATAATCGTATTCTTTTTAAGCGGAACCTAATACTTGTTTTAAATCTGAAATTTGATTTTCCCAAAGCATTTTAGATTCTTCCACCTCATCTTCATCTGCAAAATCGGTAATCATGATAGAAACATCTTTAGTGATTTCGTCTACTTGGATTCTAATTTCAAAATAAGTAGAGCTGTCTTCATCATCTAACCATTTAAATTTGATGCGTTCTCCACTCTTTTTACTTAGTAGTTTGGCTTCTTCTTCTGAACCATCCCAAATAAATTTAAAAAATTCGCCACGTGAATTTACATTTTCGGCATACCATTCTGATAAACCTGAAGGCGTAGATATATATTGATATAATAATTGCGGTGATGCATGTATAGGGAATTCTAATTCGTATTTAACTTTGTCGTCCATAGAAATAAATAATATTTTGTTCAATATATACATTTAATTATAAAGTTCTAAAATAAATTTTTAAAATATTTTATTTTGTTTGTTTGCGTGCTTAAGAATTGTTTATATATTTGCAAACTCAAATTATGGCGAGGTAGCTCAGTTGGTTAGAGCGTTGGATTCATAACCCAGAGGTCACGAGTTCAAATCTCGTTCTCGCTACAAAACGTAACGTTTTACTCTTAAACGGTTTAGATATTTCTAAACCGTTTTTTTTATGCCTACACGAAAGGGATTTCTGGAGAATGAACGCCTTTTACCTAGGTAACACCAATAGGTATTTGCCGAATACAAAAGAAGAAATACAGCGTTTCGCATTCCAATAACACGTATTCTACAGGTAAAAAAGGTCCTCTTCGTTATAAAAAAGGCAATATTTTAAAATTATTTTCCTCTCGGATCTGCTTTTAAAGCCAATTTTCTAGACCAAACAATATCTAAACTACAAAAATCAAAAGAAACGGTTACTTTTCCGTAACAGGCATACACTCCTAAACCATGAATTGGGTATTTTTCTACAACCTTGGTAAAATGTACGGTATCAAAATAATTTCCTTCCTTATCTGTAAAGGTGCAAAACCGCAATAATTTTCCGTTAGAAGCTTTATGAAATCTGGTATGCACTAAAACGCCATAGAGCAAAACCGTTTTATTACTATTTTTATTTAAATCTTTCACAAGAAGACTATCGTTTAAAGGTTCATCTATTAAATCAAAATAATCACACAACGGAAAGCCTAACAATTCCATTTGGTCATACGCTTCTTCTACAAAAGAGGTAGTAATGGTTGGCAAATCAAACTGTTTATGTTCCGTTTTAAACAGTTTTGCTTGTGTTGTTTTGGTTTTAGAAACACGCAGTTTAAAAATAGCTTGCCATAACAATGCAATCTTAGATAGTTTTGTAAACCGGAAAGCATCAATTCGAATCAGAATTGTTAGTTGTTCTATACTAATAGTAACTCTATCTATAAAATCGTCTAAGGATTTAAACGTACCATAAAGTTGTCTTTCACTTAATATTCTTTGCACCACTAAAGTCTCTATACTTTTTAAATAGCCAAAACCCAAATAAATATGTTTTCCTTTTATAATCGTTGGATGGTCACTCGTGTTTACGCAAGGCGGATTAATTATTCCTCCACACATTTTAGTTTCATGGATATAATGTTCTGCGCTATAAAATCCGCCGCCATTATTTAAAACAGCAACCATAAATTCTAAAGGAAAATAGCATTTTAAATACAAGCTCTGGTAACTTTCCACAGCATAGGAAGCCGAATGTCCTTTTGCAAAGGCATAACCTGCAAAGCTTTTAATTTGATTCCATACTTCCAACGTCAATTCGTCTGTATACCCTCTAGCTTTACAATGAGAGATGAATTTTTCTTCTACCGCTACAAACTCCGATTTCGATCGATACGTCCCGCTCATTCCTCTTCGAAGCACATCTGCTTCCCCTAACGTTAATCCCGCAAACTGAGTCGCTACTTTTAGAACATCTT
>JAGPUY010000166.1 GCA_018067265.1 Oceanihabitans sp.
CGTTGAATTTTTTTGCTTCCTCAAATTGAGGGGTTAATTCGTTTACACGCACAATCGGCCCAGCAACTAATTGTGGAAAAAAAGTTACATACAATGAAAAGTCTAATAGGCTTTTTACAGGTTTCAACTTACCCCTATAAACATCAATTGTGCAAGATAGAGTTTGAAAGGTATAAAATGAAATACCTACTGGTAAAATAATTTTTAACGTAGCAGTTTGCATTTCAATGCCAAACAACTGCCATGCATCTACCCAACTTTCTATAAAAAAGTTAAAGTATTTAAAAAAGGCTAACATGCCTAAATTAAAAATTAAACTAACAAAAAGGAGTGCTTTTCTTCGCTTGCGTACTGTTTCTTTTTGTAATTGTTTAGCAACTATAAAATCGACTAAGGTGCTTAAAGCGATTAACGCTAAAAAACGATAATCCCACCACCCATAAAACAAATAACTAGCACAAACAATAAGCACGTTTTGTAAGGAAAGAGAACGCTTAGTTACAAACCAATACAGCACAAAAACTATTGGTAAAAAAACAGCAAAGTCTATGGAGTTAAATAGCATAGTTAGTTAATATCTAAATTAATTATTGTTCTCAAAATACGTTCCTATAAATAAATCGGTAAAAGCCTTTGCTCCTTGTATATTCAAATGTTGGTAATCATTAAACATGCTAATATTATTAATAGATTTAGAAAAATCAATATAATTGGGAAGATTTTCTTTTAAAACTTCCGTATTAAAATCGGTTTGGTAATAAGGTGCTGTAAAAAAATAGCAATTAATTTCATTCTTTTTACAAATTTCTAAGATTTCTAAGAGATGTCTATTCTTTTTATTTTCCAATGCTTTTATACGAAACGTAGCCTCCTTTTTCATCGTTCCATTAATGCCTGAAAACCCAAGATTTTCTTCCATTTTATTATCTTTCATAAAAGCCATAGCAAGCTCTCTAAAGCCTAATTTAGAATCGTAAAGCATATACCGATAAAATGGTAGATACTTTTTAAAAAAGGCTAAAGAATCCTGTTTTGCTATTTCAGCATACACATAATCTTTTCTTAGGTATGGCATCCATGGTGTTATCGCAATGGGATCTATAGTTTCTTTATTATACACCTTATCTACTTGGATAAAAATCCTTTTCACCTGATGTTCTTCCAAGAAATGCTGCAGCATTAATTTTATTTCTAAATTTGTTGCTGCTGGATACGCAAGGTTTACTCCAAACTGATTTGTTGTTTGTAATATTTGTTTGGGATTAATATGAAAAGCGGCTCTAGAAGAACCAAAAACAGCATAATCCAAAGGCGTTTCATTACTTATATTTTTCACCCAAGACACTTTACTTCTATTATACATAGCGCTACTATATATTTTTGTATAGATGAAGTCTAATACTATAAGTAGGAATACAGATAGTAACAAAAGCTTAAAAAAATGAGATACAAATTTTTTCATATTTAAAACTGAAAATAAATAAACTCTTGTAGTTTAGAAAAACTTCCAAACACAAAAAGGAGCACTATAAGTATTAAACTTGCAAGTATGGGTTGCTTTGCTCCCTTTAAAGGATGTTCCCGTTTTCTTGTAAACCATTCTATAGTTAAAAGCAGCATAATTAATGGTACAATTTCAAATGCAAAACGTTCCAGCTGGAGTTTTTCCATAAAATGTAAAGAAAAGGCACCCATTTGTTTAAGATAGAAAAATGCGTGGCTCACATTCTCCGATCTAAAAAACACCCATGCTATCATGGTAACAAAAAAGGTGAACCCCATTTGCATACCCTCTTTTATACTTGGCAAAAAACTATTTTCGGCAACTATATTCGTGTGCACTCTATGCTTATTGGTTAGCATAACTGGCAAAAAATAACATGCATTTAAAAAGCCCCAAACAATAAAGGTCCAATTCGCGCCATGCCAAAAACCACTGACTAAAAATATAATAAATACATTTCGAATTTGATTTCCTTTAGTACTTCTAGAACCACCTAATGGAATATACACATAATCTCGAAACCACGTAGATAGTGAGATATGCCATCTTCGCCAAAACTCTGCAATATCCCTAGAAAAATAGGGCAATGCAAAATTCTGTTTTAAATCAAAACCAAACAAACGAGCGGTTCCAATGGCAATATCCGAATAGCCTGAAAAATCCCCATAAATTTGAAAAGCGAAATAAAAAGCGCCTAAGAATAAAGTTGTGGAAGAATATGCTGGGTAGTTATTAAAAATATCATTTGCAAACTGCGCGCAATTATCAGCAATTACCACTTTTTTAAATAAACCCCATAGTATTTGTTGTAAACCATCGATAGCATTTTTACTATTAAAAGCATGCTTCTTTTTAAACTGTGGTAATAAATGCGTTGCTCGTTCTATTGGACCTGCTACAAGCTGTGGAAAAAAGGAAACAAAAGCTGCAAAGGCAATAAAATCATTTGTAGGTGCTAACTTTTTCCGATACACATCTATCGTATAACTTAGGGTTTGAAACGTGTAAAAACTAATTCCTACTGGTAAAATAATATGTAGAGTATTTGGCTGTATATCGCTTCCAAAAAAGGAAAAAGCAGCGGTGAAATTATCTATAAAAAAATTATAATACTTAAAGAATCCTAAAAGTCCGATATTAACAAAAACACTCGTGTATAACAGCATTTTTCTTTTAGAACTATCCGTCGTCTTTTTCAAATAATTACCTATCCAAAAATCAACAAGTGTACTAAAAAGAATAAGTGCCAAAAAGCGATAATCCCACCAGCCGTAAAACACGTAACTAGCGACCAATAATAAGATATTCTGCCCTTTTAGAGAATGCTTAAAAACAAACCAATACAATACAAAAACTATTGGCAGAAAAACAGCAAAGTCTATGGAATTGAATAGCATATCTACGATCTAGTTTTTAAACCATTTAGTAAAAATTTCCTTTTTTACAAGGCTATCCAAATCTTTAAATTCTGTTTTAAAAAAATCATCTAATAGTGCTATGGTAGCCTTGGATGCTTTAAATTTAATAGTGCTTTTTAAGGGATTCAACTTTTTATGCAATCGATCTATAATGCGATATTGCAAAGGCATTTTGCCTTGAAAATCTGGTTGTAAAGGCAAAAAATTAGAATACCTATAGTTACCACTTTTACGTAACCATCGATTTCTAAGAAGCTGTAATCCTATATTTTTTGGTGTTTTTGTTTTATTCGAATGTGTATTAAATACATTGGTATCCAACTTAGAGAAATCTACTTCTAAAAATGCACATACTTCTTGGATGCATTTTTCCTTATCTTCTAATAAATCTTCAAACAAAACCACTTTAATTCTTTCGAACGGGATATGCTTATAATAGGCTTCTAACTGCTCAGGATACATACT
>JAGPUY010000180.1 GCA_018067265.1 Oceanihabitans sp.
ATTATTTTGAAATTAACATTTTAAAAAACCATGAAAAATTTAACGTAGAATACCGAGTTTTAAAGGTAGATAGTAAAGAAGAAGTTTGGGTACATGGAATGGGTGAATTGGTTTTGGATAACGATGGTAATCCTATAAAAATGATTGGTACTATTCAAGATATTACCGAACGAAAGCAATCAGAAATAAAAATTAAAGAAAGTGAAAAGTCGCTTTTAGAAGCGCAAAGAATAGCGAAAACGGGAAGTTTTAATTTAAGTTTAATAGACTTAATAGCAGAAACCTCAACGACCTTTAATGAAATTATAGGTGTAGAGAATAATACTTTAATAAATTTTGAAACTTGGAAAGCAATTGTATATCCTGAAGACAGATTGATTATCAAAAAAGTTGTTTTAGAATCCCAAGATCATAATAAAAAGTTTGATTTAGAATATAGAATCCTAACTAAAAACACAAAGGAATTAAAGTGGATTCACGGTTTAGGAGAAATTATTTACAAACATGGAAAAGCTACAAGTTTTGTTGGTACCATTCAGGATATTACTGCTCGGAAAAAAGCAGCAATAGATCTTAAAATTGCAAACGAATTTACAGAAAATCTTGTAATGTCTATGCAAGAAGGTTTACTTATGGTGGATTTAAATGGTACCATAATGAAAGTAAACGATTCCTTATGTGATATTTTAGGATATTCAGAAAAAGAACTTATTGGTCAGGAGTTGCCATATTCATTTGCGCAAGAGAAGGACTACGCAAATATGTTACAACTTAAGGAAGAGGTAGCAAAAGGAGAAGCACTATCCTTTCAATTAGAATTTATTAAAAAAGCTGGAAATAAATTTATAGCTTCGTTTTTAACGGGAGTTATTAAAAATGATGAAGGAGAAACTGTAGCAATATTTGCAACAATTAAAGATGTTTCCGAAGAAGAAAAAATTAAAAAAGCACTAGAAGATATTGCTGTAAAATCCACACAGAAGAAAGATGTTATTTTAGAGCTAGCTAGTCTTATTGGTGAAGATTTTGATTCTTCTTTAAAAAAGATAGCAATAACATCTGCCAAGGCACTTCATGCCGATTTAGTGACCATTTGGGAGTATGGAAAGGAAAAAACAGAGCTAGCAAGTAGACTGTTTTATAGCGTTTCAGATGATGTTTTTAAGGTCAATGAGTTAACCATAGAGAAAGAAAATTTTCCAAATTACTTTGATGCATTTAATAGTACAAATAGCATTAATATAGCCAATGTAAAATCTAATGCAATAACAAAAGCTTTTGCAAAAGATTTTTTTATTCCTAACCATATTTCTTCAAGAATAGACGTGTTAATTCATGGTAGAGGTAGTCATTATGGTATTATTAGTTTTGAGAGTAAGTCAGATAATAGGGTGTTTAGTGCAGATGAAGAAAGCTTTGTTACCTCAATAGCTAGTATAGTGTCCTTAATGATAGAAAGCTCTGAGCGTAAAACAGCAGAAAATAAAATAACAATTACTAACCAGAAGCTTACAGAGGTTAATAAAGAGTTAAATACATTAAGAGATCAATTAGAACAAGAAAATGTTTACTTGCGTAATGAGTTAGATTTAGTATTTAACTATGAAGAAATGGTGTATGGAAGTGAAGTGTTTAGTAATGTTTTAACCGAAGTTGAAAAAGTTGCGCCTACAACGGCTACAGTGTTGTTGTTAGGGGAATCTGGTACAGGGAAAGAATTGTTGGCTAGAGCAGTACATAATATTAGTTTGCGTAATAATAAGCCGCTAATTAAAGTAAACTGCTCTGCAATACCTAGAGAGTTAATAGAGAGTGAGTTGTTTGGTCATAAAAAAGGCTCGTTTACAGGAGCTATTAATGATAAAGTTGGAAAATTTGAATTAGCAGATGGTGGTACTTTATTTTTAGATGAAATTGGGGAGCTACCATTAGATATGCAACCTAAAATATTACGATTTTTACAAGAAGGAGAGATCGAGGTCGTTGGTGGTAGTAGTGGTTTAAAGAAATTAGACGTTAGAGTAATTGCTGCAACAAATAGAAACCTTAAAGAGGAAGTTAAGAAAAAACAATTTAGGGAAGACTTATACTTTAGGCTTAATGTGTTTCCAATAGAAGTTCCTCCTTTAAGAGTTAGAAAAGAGGATATCCCTTTATTGGTAGAGCATTTTGTAGATAAATTTAATAAGGCTTATGGAAAGAACATCAAGTATATTACAGATGATGCTATGAGTCAATTAAAAGCATATGATTGGCCAGGAAATATTAGAGAATTAGAAAATTTAATCGAACGAGCTTCTATATTATCCAGCAAAGAAACATTAGTGATTCCTGGTTTTGAATCTTCTACACAAAAAATAAAACCAATTAATAATCAAGATCTAACTTTAGACGCCGTGCAACGGGATCATATACTTCAGGTTTTAGAGCAATGTAACTGGAAAATTAGTGGACCAAAAGGAGCGGCATTTATACTAGGTTTAAAGCCTAGTACTTTACGAGACAGAATGACTAAGCTCGGGATTTCAAAAAGCAACAAAAAATAACGGAATACCGTTAGTTGGTGCATTTTATCTTAAAAATGTGCGGTATAGCGATTTTTTTTTAAATACCTGAAAATCAGATTAAAACCACAACAAACTGAATATCAGTATGTTGTGGTTTTTTTTTATCATGGCGTGAACTTTGGCACTTGTATTGAAATAGGTTTTTCAAAATAACACCAATGAAAAACAAGAGGTTAGCCAATAGTTTTAAGTTTAGAGTAGATCAAAATATAATCTTCTGTGACGTATCTAATGATTTTAATGAAAAATGGTTGGATAAGGATTTAGAAGAAATCTTTTCCAATACTATTTCTAGATTATCAAAAGGGACGCACATGCCTATTTTAATAAACTTAGGAGTGCTCGATTTTTATACCGGAATTAAGGTGTTTAAATCTTTGTCTAATAATTCAAAAATTAAATCCATAGTGCTTTCTGAAACTTTCTTGGTTAACTCTTACCGTTTAAAACTTTTTTTAATTGTTCAAAATATTATGGATATAACTATTATTCCAGATGCAATTTTTAAAAATTTTCAATCTGCAAGGCATTATTGTAATAAAAATAACCAGATGTATAACGCATTAAGTTAGTAAAATATAAAACGAATAATCCCTTTTAACTTGAAATAACTATATAATCAAATTTATTCTTAAACCAAATCTTAACCTAAATCTTAACCTATGAGAAAGAAATATTTTATTTGTAATTGCCTTATTCTTTTTAGCTTTTTATGCAGTAACGCGCAAATAGTGAATGAGGGTATATTGGTAATCTCGTCAACAGATAACGTGTATTTTGAAAATGAATACACAAATAAAAGCACCGGTGTACATGA
>JAGPUY010000199.1 GCA_018067265.1 Oceanihabitans sp.
GTTAAGAAAATTGGAGCAATACCATTAGTCCCTGCAATTACTGGAGCAAAATTAATAAATGGTACATATGGGCTAAAAGGAACACCCGTCCATAAAGCCACGTTGTATACACCAGACATTCTAGAAGAACCAACACCCATGGTTCCTTTTTCTGCAATTAGCATGACACGCTTATCTGGATGTTGTTCTTTTAAAGCTAATAATTCATTTTGCATGTCTTTATTATGCTCGAACATACATTGACCATGTAACTCACGATCGGATCTGGAGTGTGCATCTCCTCCTGGAGATAATAAATCTGTAGAGATATCTCCTACTCCAGCAACATAAGTAACTACGTCTATTGTTTCATCTATTTCTGGAAGCTTCGTAAAAAACTCTGCCTTCGCATAACTTTCTATAATATCTTTTGCTATTTCACTACCATTCTTAAAAGCATCTTCTAAACGAGAAGTATCTGCTTCATAAAGAAAAACCTGTGTTTTTAAAACGGCAGCAGCTTCCTTTGCGATAGCGGCATCTGTTCCTAAAGCTAAATCTAATAACACTTCTACGGAAGGTCCACCTTTCATATGCGACAATTGCTCTAAAGCAAAAGTTGGCGTAATCTCTTTAACCATAGATTCTCCTAAAATGATTTCTTTTAGAAACTTCGCCTTTACACTTGCAGCACTTGTTGTACCAGGTAAAACATTATAGATAAAAAAGTTTAGAGATTCTTCTCTGTACGCATTATCTACCTCTTTAATTTGGGTAATAATTTCGCTAAGTAATTCAGCACCATCAATTGGCTTCGGATGAAGTCCTAGTTCTTTACGGTCTTCAATCTCCTTAATGTAATCTTTATACGTGTTCATATTAACTGGAATAATTCTTTTCAATCTTAATTAAACGGGATTTTATTTTGAAAAAATGTCATGATATTTCCAACAGCTTCGCGCATTTTATCAATATCGTTAACTATATCAATGACAAATCCATCTTACTTAAGATTTAGGGTTGATTTCTTTTAAAATATCTAGCGAAATTACGAAATTTAGAAGAGTTTAAAAAATATATAAAGATATGGGAGAATGATTAAACATAACCTAACAAAAATACTAATTTAGCACTTCATATTGCGAATACGATAATCTACATGATGAAAAATAGCAAATTAATAAATGAAACTAGAAATATTGCCAAACAATCTATTTGTAATGGTTCTAAATTAATATTACCAGGAAAATATGTAGAGGAAAAGCAGGCAATATCGCACTATCAAAGTGCTTCGTTGTAAAAACGAATATACTAAAATAAGCTTTTAATTATTTGTTCTTCGGAAATGCCTTCTGCTTCTGCTTTATAATTTTTGATAATTCGATGACGAAGAATACTTGTAGCTACTGCTTGAACGTCTTCCATATCCGGAGAAAATTTACCGTTTATAACGGCATGTGTTTTGGCTGCTAATATTAAGTTTTGAGAAGCTCTTGGTCCTGCTCCCCAATCGATATAATTTTTAACTAAATCTGCTGCAGTATCACTATTTGGTCTCGTTTTAGCCACCATTTTCACCGCATATTCTATTACATTATCTGCAACTGGAATACGACGAATAAGTTGTTGGAAACCAATAATTTCTTCCGCAGAAAACAAGGTATTCACCTTTGCTTGCACATTGGAGGTTGTTGCTTTTACCACTTGTACTTCCTCTTGAAAAGAAGGATAGTCTAAATGTATAGCAAACATAAATCTATCTAATTGTGCTTCTGGTAACGGGTAGGTTCCTTCTTGCTCAATTGGGTTTTGTGTTGCTAAAACAAAATATGGTAAACTTAATTTATAATGATGTCCAGAAACAGTAACTGCTCTTTCTTGCATTGCTTCTAAAAGCGCTGCTTGTGTTTTTGGTGGTGTTCTATTGATTTCATCTGCTAAAATAATATTAGCAAATATTGGTCCTTTTATAAACTTGAAGTTTCGGTTTTCGTCTAGAATTTCACTACCTAAAATATCACTAGGCATTAAATCTGGCGTAAACTGTATTCTTTTAAAATCTAATCCTAGCGTTTGTGCAATTGTATTTACCATTAGCGTTTTTGCTAAACCTGGTACACCAATTAAAAGAGCATGTCCTCCTGAAAATATAGCGATCAGGATTTGGTTGACTACTTCATCTTGTCCTACAATGACTTTAGCAATCTCTTGTCTTAAGTCTTTATATTTTTTTACAAATTGTTCTACAGCTGCTACGTCAGACATATTATTTCTTTAACCAGTTACTAGAAAAATCACAATCTCTATGCGCTCCATTAATCTTAATATAGGTATCCTTGATTTTTTCATCTTGCCATTTCTCAATAGCATTGAAACGTTTTTCGGTTAATGCCAGTTCTTTAATTTTTAAATAATCACGGGAGTAATCTGCTTCGTGCTCATCTACTCGATCTGTAACACGTAATATTTTGAATTTTACTTTTCCAGTTCTGTCTTGTTCTGTTTGAACTAAACTTACTTCACCTTCTTTTAAGTCTTGAATTAGCGTATATAATTCTGTGTCTATTTTAGTTAATTCGAAATTATAATCTTGGGTTGCTGGGTTTATTAAAAAACCGCCTTCGCTTTTCGTTTCTTTTTCATCACTATATTTTTTTGCTGCATCCTCAAAAGTAATTTCTCCACTTACTATTTTTTGGCGTACATCTTCTAAAGCATCTTTAGCTTCTGTAATTGCAGATTCTGAAACTTGCGGGATAAGTAGAATATGACGAACATCAAATTCTTGTCCTCTAATTTTTTCTAATTGAATAATATGGTACCCAAAGTCTGTTTCAAATGGATCGGATATTTCACCTTCTTGTAATGAAAAAGCAATATCTCTAAACTCTTTTACCATTAATGGTTTTTCTCTATTTAAAGTATATAAACCACCTTTAGCGACAGATGCTTTATCGTCGGTATACAACACCACTTTAGAACGGAAACTGGCACCGTTTTCTAATACGTCTGTTTTAAATTCTTTAAGTCTATTGATTACTTTTTGCGTTTCTTCTGGCGCTATTTTTGGTTCTATTACTATTTGAGACACTTTAAGTTCTGTTCCAAATGTTGGTCTTTCGTCTACTGGTATCATATTAAAAAAGATTCTAACCTCTTCTGGTGTAACCTCTACTTCATCAATAATACTACCTTGCATACGCTTTGCTAGTTCATTGCTTTTATTAATCTCAAACATTTCCTCTCTAAAGCTCTTTTCATCATCTTTTTTGTAAAAATCAAGAAGCTCTTGCATATCTCCTCCGGTTTGCGATAAAAATTGTTGTATTTGATAATCTACATTGCTTCTTATTTCTGCATCGGAAACCTCTATACTATCTTGTACTGCATGATGTGCATATAGTTTGTTTTCTAAAAGAGAACCAAATAACTGACATCTCGGGATATCATCTGTAGATACACCTTGTGCTTTCATTTGTAAAATAGTTTTATCTATATCCGATTCTAAGATAATATGTTCTCCAACAACGGCAGCTACGCCATCAATCTTTGTTGCTTGATTCGACAAAGATGTCTTTACGCTATCGGTCGCAACTTCTTCCTTTATTGGATCTTCTATGATCTCTTGCGCAGTTAATACATTTGTAATTAATACTGCTATACTTAGTATAAATAGTTGTTTCAATTTATTTGTAGATTTCAAATTTTTTGTTTGTAATTGCATCTTTAGTAATATCCTTTTCTAATTCTCTTATTTTCTCTAACTTCCTCTTATTAATAACAATTTGGTCTATTGTTGGTTTTACATACTCTAAAGGAGCTGTACTGTTTTGCAATAGTACGTCATTAATTTGCATCAAATATAAACCTAATGAATCTTTGAGTTGTATAAAATTAGATTTTTTTAACAGTTCGTCTTTATTATCTGTATTAATTACAGGTATTTTACCTACTATTTGGTTCCATCGTATCCAAATAGAATCATTTAAGGAGTAGGATTTAAATTGAATGGATATCGAATCTAGGTCTCTTTTATCTTTTGCATCAAACCTTCTCAATTTTTTAGCTATTTCAATGGCATCTGCTTCTTTCATTTTTTCATCCAAATTAATATAGCGAAACATAATTAGCTCTTCGTTTAATTTAAAGGCTTCTTTATTATCTGCATAATAAGTCTCTGCTTCTTCTTGGGAAACTACGGTATCTAAATCTCTATTGACTAATGCTTCTAAATATGCTTTAGAATATAAATCGTTTTTATATTGTTCTACTAACCTATTATATTGATTCAGTTTTGTTTCATTTAAATTTAGCTTTGCTCCTTGCACTAATAGTTGCTGTGTTGCCCAACCAGTAATATAATTATTTATTAAAACAATACTGTCTTCTTTAGATGCGTCTGAAGAAATCAAATCTTGAATATCTTCTTTATACAAGTAAGCATCTTTTACTCTAGCAACAGGAATTCTATTGTCTGTTTCTTTGAAAAAATCACAAGAAAAGAATAGAAATACAGTAGCGAAAATGAATATGTAAGAGGTGAATTTCAATTATTTATTTAATTTAGATTTTACGGTTGCAAATACTTGTTGATTAATAGAAACGCTATACTTGTTTTTTAATATGGTTAACCAGTTTTTTTCTTTTGCATCTTGAAAGTCGCTGGATACTTTACCTTTTGCTTCTTCCAATGTCTTGAACGCTTTTGGAAGCACCTCATTCACTTTTACTACAACATAAGAATCGTTATGGCTTAGCACTTTGGATACGCCTTTTTTAAACGAAAGGCCTTCTGGTAATGCTTGATGCGCGGCATCCATAAGTCCGGAAGTAAAGATTACATTGACTTCATCTTTAGTATTCACGGTGTTTTTTATTTCTGCAATGCTATTCCCTTTTTTAAGTAATTTAGATACCTTACTGATGTCTTTCTTTTTTGCGGAAGAAGCAACAACTGCATCCACGCGCTCATTAAAAAAGTAATTCTCCTTGTTTGCTGCATAAAATTCTTGCACAGCTACCGAATCCTTAGCCGCAGCTTTCCAGATTTTATTTTCCATTAAATCAAACAACAACAAGCCATCGCGATATTCACCAAGAATGTTTGCAAAATCTTCATTTTCAAATTCTAGGTTTTCTTCTTGATACACCAGCATATTTTCGTCCAAAAAGGTATTATATGCATTTGCGACTATATCCCTAAAAGGCAACTGTTTTGTGCTTCTGCTACGTTGGCTTTTCATTAAAAAGTTCGCAAAATCGTTATACGTAAACGGTTTGTTTTCTATTTTAACAAAAGCGTTCTCTGTTTGAAAGTCTGCTGGTACTCTCCATTTACTTGTATAATATTCGGTATTTAATATCGACGTGAAATATGCTAAATCCGTATCTACATTAGATATTGCATAACGTTGTTTTAGTTTATTTATTCTAGAAGTACTTATTAATTTAGATCTGCTATCTCGCTTTACTTTTGCTTCTAACGTAGACTTCATGTCTTCAAAAGGAGCCGTTTCTATTTTTTTGATAAGCTTCATAATGTGCCAACCAAAATCAGATTTAAATGGCTCGGTATATGTTCCTTCCGTTTCTATAGTGAAAGCCTGGTCTTCAAATTCTTGGGAACGTAATTCGCCGCTAGAAAAAGGAGCTAACTTTCCTCCTTTAATGGAAGTACTTTTATCTTCCGAAAACTGCTTTGCTAAAGAGGCAAAGTCTTCACCTTGTTGTAGTTTTTTGTATATATCTTGAATTCTACTTTCGGCATCTTCCTTTTCCAAATTAATCATAATATGCGCAATCTCTCTTTGTCCTCTAGATTCTCGTTTATCTAAAACATTTATTATGTGGAAACCAAATTGGGTTCTAAAGGGTAATGAAACCGCTCCTATTTCTGTATTAAATGCTACATTTTCAAAAGCATAAACCATTTTAAATCCGGAAAAATAACCTAAATCTTCCGCATACACTGTTTTACCATCATGTACCTCTTTTTGCACTGCTTTATACCCTTCTGTTAAAACTCGATCTCTTAGGGAAAGCAATTCATTATAAACGGCTAAAGTATCTTTAGGACTTGCATCTTCTTCTACTCTAATTAAAATATGGCTAGCATTTATCTCGTTTGAAATACGCTGATAAGCCTCTTCTACTAAAGCATCTGTTACTTTAGTATCGGTTAAATAATTTTTAGCAAGTTGGTTTTTATAGTTACTTAACTCTCTTTTGTATTTAGGCATGGTATCAAAACCCAATGTCTTTGCTTCTTTTAACTTCAGTTTATAGTTTACGAAAAGCTCTAAATATGCATCTACATCTTTTTGAGACTCATCTTTAACTAAGTCCAAATTTTTATTAAAAACACGAATAAACTCCGAAGCATAAATTGGCTCCTGATCTACTGTAAAAAGAACATCCTTATTTTGGTCTTGCGCCTGAAAACTTAAAGTAAATGCTAAAAAGAAAAGAGTTGAAAAAAATTTCATAATCTAGATAAATATATAATATATAGGTTCTTGCAAAAATAGAAATATAAACCTATTTACCAAGCTGTATTAACAAAGCATTAATAAGATTGTTTTAATTTGAAATAAGCAGGGACTAGACAAAAGTTATTAACACGAAAACCTTGTAGTAAAATACTTTTTAAATATTATTTGTATAATTACCTAAAAACAAACAACATGAAAGCAAAACTACTTTTTATTTTAACATTATTTCTTTCTTCATTTCTAGCAAATGCGCAAGACATTGGTTTTTTGGGTGATTTTAATGATTGGGGAAATGATGTGAACATGACTACTACAGACAACACAATTTTCACTTTAAGTAGTTACTATTTACCTGCAACAGGATTAAAATTCAGACAAGATGATGGTTGGACAAATTCCTGGGGAGGAGATACTTTTCCCAATGGAACATGGTCTGGCAACAACATTCCTGTAACTGCCGGATTTTACGATATTAGTATGGATATAGTTACTACGGCATACTCTTTTACTGCGGTAACATCATCCAACCAAAACGTAAGTATTATTGGAGACTTTAATGCTTGGGCAGGAGATTTTGTTTTATCTACAACAGATAATATAACGTACACTGCTACAGATGTAGCATTAACCACTGGAGAATTAAAATTTAGAAGAGATGCAAATTGGTCTGCAAATTACGGAGGAACTTCATTAACAGGAACCGCAATGCCAAACTCCAGCAATATTACTATTCCTTCTAATTCCGATTATGATATCTCATTTAATATCGAAACTTTGGCGTATTCCATTACAGAATCTGTTTTAAGCACGGAAGCTTTTGCGACAAATAATAGCTATAAAATTATAAAAGGGCATCTATACGGAAGCTCCAACGCCCCAGTTACCATTAACATCTATAACTTAACAGGACAATTAGTTAAAACATATAGCGAGGTAGATCTTAATACTAACGCTAGTTTTAATTTAGAGTTGAAAGCAAATCAGCTTTATCTAGTAAGATTACAGTCGCAAAGCGGCATTAAAACACTTAAAACTATTTTATAATTTAAGTGCTTTTTAGAAAACAGTATAAGCCATCTATTTTATACGGCTTTTATTTTATACAAACTTCAAAAAAACTATCTTTAGGCTATATTAATCATTTCATCTATATGAAATACACCACGGAGATTGTTATTAAACTTCCTTTAGAAGCATTTATAAAGAAATTATTTACTGCCGACAATATGAAACATTGGCAAGAAGACTTAACAAGCTTCGAACATGTTTCTGGAACACCAGGAGCTATTGGTAACAAAATGAGATTAAATTACACCATAGGCAAACGTAAAATTGCACTTATAGAAACCATAACGTATACCAATTTGCCGCATGAAATCTGCTTGAGTTATGAAACCAAAGGAATGCATAACACACAAAAGAACACGTTCTATAAAACCACAGAAAACCATACCAAATGGGTAAATGAAAATGAGTTTTTACCAACCAGCTTTCTATACAGAATGATGCTATTATTAATGCCAGGAGCATTTAAAAAACAATCTGAAAAATATTTAGTAGATTTTAAAAAATTTGCCGAAAACCAAACATCTATCCAAAATGCGTAAACTTAAACTGATCTGGGATTTTAGAGGTCCTGCTGCAGAAAAAACGGCACAACACCATGTCATTCATTTAAAAGAATATATACAAACCCAAACCACAAATGTAGATGCAACCGGTCATGAAATTATTAACGACATGCATACTATTGCTTTTATGGTTATAAATGAAGAAGACAAAACAGTCTTTAGAGACACCTTAAAACCACATCGTGGCGAATGGGTAGATTAATAAAACCAGTACTCTAAAACGGAAATAACAGAAAGTTAGCCTTCTAATTCTCGAAACCTTTTTCAGCAATATTAAGTATTGTTTTTGAAGCATTAAAGCAACAATAGATTAAATCTATACCACACCATCAAAATGCTATTTACCAACACCGTACAAGACTTATACTAAATAATCAATCCAACCTTTTAAAAGGTCTAATGATTAGTCTAGCCGCTTTATCAAAGTTAATATAATTATACGTCCAATTAAAGAAAACGATGATTCTATTTCTAAATCCGACTAAGGACATTAGGTGCACAAACATCCATACAAACCAAGCAAAAAATCCAGCAAACTTATAGTGACTTAAATCTACAACGGCTTTATTTCTACCAATAGTAGCCATAGAACCTTTGTCTTTATAGACAAACTTTTTTAACGGTTTACCTTCGATTAGCCTTATTATATTTTTAGCAAGAAGTGCTCCTTGCTGAATTGCAGGTTGCGCAACTTGAGGATGCCCATTGGGATACGCTTCCGTTTTCATTAAGGCAATATCTCCTAAAGCAAAAATAGATGCATAACCATTAATCTGATTATATGCATTTACTACATATCGATTTACGCGCTCAGTTAACACATCTGCGTTTAATCCTAGAACAGGACTTCCCGTTACTCCTGCAGCCCAAATAAGGGTTTCCGATTCTAATTTTAGACCCGAGTTCGTTAGCACTGTTTTTCCATCATAGCCCTTTACAAACGTATCACAATGTACTTGCACTCCTAAATCTAATAAAAACTTTGTTGCCTTTTTAGAAGCATGTTCACTCATTGGTGGCAATACTCTAGAACTGCCTTCTAACAAATGAATCTGCATATCACTAGCATTCAGATCTCTATAATCTCTTGGAAGGATATTATTTTTAAGCTCTGCAATGGCACCAGCTAACTCCACTCCAGTTGGACCACCACCCACAATTACAAAATTTAGAAAAGCTTTTCTATCGCTATTAGAATCTGAAATAGCAGCTTTTTCCAGATTCTGAAGCATTAAACTCCTTATATCTAAAGCCTGCGGAATCGTTTTCATTGCCATACTATATTTTTCAATAGCGGCATTACCAAAATAATTTGTTTTAGTACCTGTAGCAATCACCAAATAATCATAGCTTAAATCCCCAATATTGGTTTGAATGGATTTTGTTTCCGGAAAAATCTGTTCCACTTCTGCCAATCTAAAAAAAGCATTTTCATGTTTCTTTATAATTTTCCGCAAAGGATACGCTATAGAATCTGGTTCTAATCCTGCACTGGACACTTGGTATAATAAAGGTTGAAAAGTATGGTAATTATGTTTATCGATTAAAACAACTTGAACTTTTTTGTTTTTTAGAGACCTAGCCAGTTTAATGCCAGCAAAACCACCACCGACAATAACAATTCTAGGATTTTTTGATTCCGGAATATTCATAAATGAAGACTAAAAAATTAGCTATACAAAGATACGAATTTACCATCTTAAACACTATTTTTAAAGAATCTTAACATATAGTGTAACATTTTGAAATTAATGCTACTTATAGAATAACTAAACCACCAATTTGAATAAAGAGTTAGAACATAGTTTTGTAGAACAACTTGAAAAGCATCAAAACATTGTACATAAAGTTTGTAGGTTATATACCAACAATCAAGATGCGCATAATGATTTGTTTCAAGAGATAACCATACAGCTTTGGCGCGCTTTCCCTAAATTTAGAGGAGACGCTAAGTTTAGTACATGGATGTATCGTGTTGGATTAAACACAGCCATAACACTTTACAGAAAAAGTAAACGCAGAGTTAGTACACAAGATTTTGACGCGGTACAATTTAGAATTAAAGCAGATGAGTATGATGATACCGAAGAAGAACAATTAAAGCTATTATACAAAGCAGTACACCAATTAAACGACATTGAAAAAGCACTAGTCTTTTTATACTTAGAAGACAAAAACTATAAAGAAATTAGCGAAACAATGGGAATTAGTGAAGTAAATGCAAGAGTGAAGATGAATAGAGTGAAAAACAAATTAAGAACCATTTTAAATCCGTAAACCTATGGATGAATTAGAATTATTAAAAAAAGACTGGAAGAAAGAGGATACAAAACGCTATCCTAAACTTTCCTATAATGATATATACAGTATGATATTGAAGAAATCTTCTTCTATTGTAAAGTGGATTTTTATTATAAGCATCCTAGAATTTGTGTTTTGGATCGCATTTTCTTTAATTATGAAAGCAAATGGCAAAAACGAGAATATTGCAAATATAGAATCCACCACTTTATTCATTGTGCTTTCTGTTATATCTTATTCGGTACTGGCGTATTTCTTTTATAAGTTTTACATGAATTATAAAACCATAAACAGTACAGATAATGCTAGTAAATTAATGGAAAACATACTAAAAACAAGACGTACAGTAAAACAGTATGTTGGTTTTAATCTGGCTTTTATGGTTATTAGCGTTGTAGTGATGCTGCCTTATGTAATGAATCATGATCAACATACCATGAGTCTAATAGAAAACGCAACCGCTAATGGTCACGTTTTTAAATTTTATGCAGGATTAATACTAGGAGTTCTTTTAGTATTAATAGTAGTAGTAGCGATATTATTATTGTTTTACTACTTGGTGTATGGTATTTTACTGAAGCGCTTAAATAGCAATTATAAAGAGTTAAAGAAACTAGAGGTTTAAGATTCTTCCACTTTCCATTTACGCTTCTTATTAAGTTCTTCTTGCAAAGCAAGCTCTTCTTGAGGAATTACTTTTAAAAAGGAAGGATGTTGCTCTATAGCATATTCTATTTTTTCAACAATACTTGCAATACTTTCGTTTTCATAATCAATTTCCAAAGGTTGTTTGATTTCAAAAGACTGCATGATATTTTTCTTTTTAATACGTAATCCTTTTTTATCGAAACTACGTCTAAAACCATCAATTACTATTGGTACAACAATAGGTTTGTATCTTTTAATAATATGCGCTGTTCCTTTTCTAATAGGCTTAAAAGGAGTCGTTGTTCCTTGCGGAAAAGTAATTACCCAACCATCATCTAATGCCTTACTGATATTAGAAATATCACTCATTTTAACTTGTCTGTTTACATCTTCGCCCTTAGCTCTCCAAGTACGTTCAATACTAATAGAACCAACATAAGCTAATATTTTAGGCAACAAACCTGCACTCATCGTTTCTTTTGCAGCTACGTAATACAGATTTAATTTAGGATTCCATAGGTATCCAATATTTTTTATAGAATCGTCTCTATTACTTAAACTTGCGTTAAACACATGAAACATAGAAACTACATCTGCAAAATAGGTTTGGTGATTAGAAATAAACAATACGTTAGTATCTGGAAGGTTTTTTATAATTTCTGAACCTTCAATTTGCAGTTCATTAAAGCCACGAAAACGTCTATGCGAAATCGCACCTAAAATACGAATCAGCCACTTTTTTATAAAAAGATTATGTCCAAAAGGATTTTTATCAAATAATCCCATAAGTATATTTTGCTATTTAATTAGAATACAAATGTAGTAAAACTAAGCGTTTACAAGGCCAGTTTTAACAAGTCTTTAATTTCACTTAGCATCATCGCTGTCGCTCCCCAAACCACATGATTATTAAGATGAAAAGCTGGAACCGCAACATCAACCTTATAAGACGTTGAAACCGTTTTAGTTATAACGCTATGTTCATCTAAAAAATGAGCGAGCGATACTTCTATGATATCTTCTACTTCACTTTCTTGTTTTATAAAATGAGGTGTACTATTACTATAGCCAATAAATGGCTGCACGTAAAAATTACTGGGTGGAATATATACTTGCGTTAATGCTTTAAGGGTTTCAATACTGTGCATTGGCACACCGATTTCTTCTTCGGTTTCGCGCAACGCGGTATGCTTTAATGAGGTATCGGCCACTTCTACTTTACCGCCAGGAAAACCTACTTGCGCAGAATGCACGCCTTTATAGGTTTTTCGTAAAATCAAAACAAACTTCGTTTCTTGTGCTTCATCGGGGTAAAACAGTGCTAAAACCGCAGATTGCTTCGCATTTTTTATTTTGCTTTGCTGCTTTTGTAAAAGATCTCCCCGAA
>JAGPUY010000202.1 GCA_018067265.1 Oceanihabitans sp.
TGTTCTACATCCATAAAGCGTTTGCACTGCATTTTAGTGGACATAAAAACACCAAATTTCATGGTGTTTCCTTCCGTGGAATAATCTGCAGAAAAGTTGTTACAACCTGCAAATCCGGAAACTCTATTGGTGGTTGCATCAAAATTTAAATGGCTGTTTTCTGGTATTTCTGTGTTGTCTATAAATGACGAAATCATATATTTTCCAGAAAGTGTCTCCGTTTGTTTCGCTTCTGTATTGTTTTGCAAATTTGTAGCTGCTTTTGTGTTTCCGCAAGATTCTAATGCAAAAACAGTTAAAAGTATAGTAATAAATTTCATAATTTTCATGGGTTATTATTTAAAATAGAATATACAAAAAAGACGCCAAAGTTTGCGTCTTTTAATATTTATGCTATTTATTTTCTAATTAAGCATGCTTTCTCTAGAACCACCAGCTTCAAAAATAGTTCTCATTCTAGATTTTTGACCATCAGAAAACATATACATACAAGAATCATCTACGTAATCCATATAGTTCATAGTCATGTCTGTAGTACGACAGTTTACTGTTGGGTAAGAAGGGCAGCCATAATTAGCACCATCAGAAGAAGGAGTATCGGTAACAAAATCATCTCTGTTACATCTTCCGTCTCCCCAAATATGACGTAAGTTTAAATAGTGACCTACTTCATGAGTTAATGTTCTTCCTTCGTTGTAAGGAGCAGCAGAACCACCAGGTAAACTAGAGTATAATACTACAACGCCATCTGTTGCAGATGGACCGCCAGGAAATTGAGCATATCCTAATATACCACCGCTGATATTACAAACCCATATATTTAAATGCGTAGACGGTGAAACAGGAGGATAGGCAGCTTTTACAGCATCATTAGTGCTCCATGCTGAAGTAGCATTAGAATGTCTAAAAGTATTTGCTAATGTAAAGTTTATTTCACTGTCTGCAACTAAACCACTAAAGGCGCTAGGAACTTGATTGATATCATTATTAGACGCTCTAAAATCATCATTTAGAACAGTTATTTGGGCGTTTATTTGATTATCGCTTACGTTTTGTTGGGAGTTACTATATACTACATGTATATTCACAGGGATATTAATTACACCTAAATCATCTGGAACAGGATCGGTACCTCCACCACCTTTTACTGGTTTTCCTTTGGAATATATACTAGTTCTTGTGTGGTATTCCACATCATACATTTTTTGCTCTAAACTAGGATCTTCATTTAACATCCTGTTTAAATTCACCATGGAGTAGCAAGTTTTTAATTTACTATTGGAAGCTACTTTGTTCGCTTCGTCAAGATCTGCATCTGTATAGACATAGAAATCACTCATGTCTACTTTAGACTGATCATTGTTGTTAATAGAATTTTGGTCTTCATTACAAGATGTAAATAGCAATGCAAGTGCTGCAAAGCTTAAAATCATTTTTCTCATGCTACATGTTTTAGGTTAAAATTTTGTTAAATATATAATTAATTATATCATAAGATGTGTTATTACTAATAATAATATTAAATTTTCGACGAAATACGAATTTTGTTTTTTCTGTTAAATACAAAAAAACACCTCGAAAGGTGTTTAATGTTTTGATATGTAATAGTTTAAAGTTTAAGACAACATCATTTTCGCCTTCTGTACTCCAGAAACTAGAGCATCTATTTCTTCTTTCGTGTTATAAAAAGCAAAAGAAGCACGAACGGTTCCTGGAATTTTAAAGTAATCCATAATAGGTTGCGCACAATGGTGTCCTGTTCGAACTGCAATTCCTAATTTGTCTAGAATGGTTCCAACATCATAAGGATGAATTCCCTCTAGATTAAAAGAAACTACGGAGGTTTTGTTTTTTGCGGTTCCGAAAATTTTTAAACCTTCAATTTCTAAAAGTGCTTTGGTAGCATATTCTAAAAGTTCATGTTCATAGGTTGCAATGGCATCAAAACCTATGGCGTTCATATAATCTATGGCTGCACCAAATGCAATACCACCACAAATATTTGGTGTTCCTGCTTCAAATTTATGCGGTAATCCTGCGTAGGTAGTTTTTGTAAAACTGACTTCTGCAATCATTTCGCCACCACCTTGATATGGTGGTAACTTGTTAAGCCATTCTTCTTTTCCGTAAAGCATACCAACTCCTGTTGGGCCACACATTTTATGCGCAGATGCGACATAAAAATCGACGTCTAATGCTTGTACGTCTGGTTTAACATGCGGACAAGCTTGAGCGCCATCAATTAGAACTGCAGCACCAATTTGATGTGCTTTTTCTATGATTTCCTCAATAGGATTTATGGTTCCTAAAGCGTTGGAAATATGATTTACAAAAACAAGTTTGGTGTTTTCGTTAAGGAGTTTATCATATTCAGCCATAACCAACTCACCATCTTGGTTCATTGGAATGACTTTTAAAATAGCTCCCGTTTTTTCACATAGCATTTGCCAAGGCACAATATTACTATGATGCTCTAAAGCAGAAACGATAATCTCATCTCCTTTTTTTAATAAAGAAGAAAAACCACTAGCCACTAAATTTATACTGTGAGTGGTACCAGACGTATAAATAATTTCGTGCGCATGTGCTGCGTTAAAATGTTTTTGAATGGTATGCCTTGCAGCTTCGTATTTATCGGTTGCTTCTTGACTTAATGTGTGTACACCGCGATGAATGTTGGCATTGTAATTACTATAGTAATCCACAATAACATCAATAACTTGTTGCGGTGTTTGGGATGTTGCTGCATTGTCAAAATACACCAACGGTTTACCATTTACTTCTCTAGAAAGTATTGGGAAATCGGCTCTTATTTTATTCAAATCTAACATGCTACAAATTTACGGTTTGTTTCATAAAACTAGTATAAAGAAAATATAAAAGATAAAATTTATTATAATTTTATTACAATGCATTTAAATAAAATGTATCTTTGAAATATGTATAGCAAAGAATTAACAAAAGGAACATTACAACCCATCATTTTAAAGCTGATTAGCGAAAGCGAAAAAATGTATGGTTATGAGATTACACAAGAAGTGAAAAAACTGACTTCGGGAAAGATCGATATATCGGAAGGCGCATTATATCCTATTCTACATAAGTTGGAAGCTAAAGGTGTTTTAGAAACCGAAAAGGTATATATAGGAAAACGCGTTCGGAAATATTATACCATCACTTCGGAAGGTAGAAAGGTGGCAGAAGAAATGACACAAGAAATCAATAATTTTATGGAGACCTTGAATTTAATTTTTAACCCTAAACCTATTATATAATGCAAATAGAAGAAAAACATATTGACTTTATAGAAAAGAGTTTAAAGCTTTATGGTGTACAATCGGAAAGCTTAAGAGAAGATTTAGTAGATCATATTTGTACCTATATAGAAAGTCAAGATTCTCATGATTTTAACGCATTGTATCAAGAAGCTTTACAAAAATTTGGTGGCTACGCTAGTTTTCAAAACCTACAATTAGAAACCAATATGCAGAAATTTAATAAAGAAAGAGCATTGTTAAATAAGCTGAAAATAGCACTCGGATTTACGATGATAGCGCTATTAATGTTAGGTATGTTGTTTAAAATACAACATTGGCCGTATGCAAGTGCTATGTTGGTTGGAGCGATATTAATCTTTATTTTAGGTGTGCTTCCTGTGTTGTTTTATGCGAAATATAAAAGATCTATTTATAAATTTTCTTAAAATCTATATCATGAAAAAATCATTTTACGTTGTTGGCTTTTTTACTTTTTTTGTTTTAGGAATTGGCGCTATGTTTGAATTTTTAACTTGGCCTTACAGAGGTGTTGTCGTTTTTATTGGCTTCTTGTTTTTAAATTTTGGAATGATACCGATGTATTTTTATCAGAAGTATCAGCAGGTGAAAAGTTGAGTCTTATCTATGACTTGAAACAAAAAACGGCAAACATTTATATGTTTGCCGTTTTTTGTTTTTTAGCCCAGATGGAGGCTTTGTTGGAGCTCCTCAAAGAGAGCGACTGCCGAAATAATTTTTATTCATGAGTACCAAAACTGAAAATAGTAACGCACGAATAAAGCTGGATTAGCTTCAAATAAATGTTTTATAAATCAAACCCAATATTAACTCCTAATTTTGTTGCAATAAGCTTATTGATACGTTTTTTAAGTTCCGGAATTTTTACCGTTTCTAATACGTTATTAGCAAATGCATACATTAATAAAGCCTTGGCTTCTTTTTCTGGAATACCACGAGAACGCAAGTAAAACATCGCGCTATCATCTAACTGACCAATAGTACAACCGTGTGAGCATTTTACATCATCTGCAAAAATTTCTAGTTGTGGCTTGGAGTTTATAGTCGCTTTATCGCTTAATAGTATATTGTTGTTAGACTGAAACGCATTGGTTTTTTGCGCTTCTTTGTTTACCACTACTTTACCATTAAAAACTCCAGTTGCGCTATCGTTAAAGATCCCTTTGTAGTCTTGGTGACTCTCGCAATTAGGTTCTATATGATGTACTAATGTATTGTGATCTACGTGTTGTTTGTCACCGATAATCGTGATACCATTTAATGTAGAATCCATGTGTTCTCCATTTTGGTAAAAGTTAAGATTGTTACGTGTTAACTTTCCGCCAAAACTAAAGGTGTGCACAGAGATATGACTTTCGCGTTTTTGATTTACAAAAGTGCTGTCAATTAAAGATGCGTTTACGTTGTCGTTTTGAATTTTATAGTAATCTACGATGGCACGTTTGTTTCCAAAAATTTCGGTTACACTGTTGGTTAAAACAGGATTGTCTGTTAAACTTTGGTGACGTTCAATAATTTGAACATGTGAATTCTCGTCTACAACTATTAGGTTACGTGGTTGTTGCATTAAAGCAACTTCGCTACCTGTAGAGAAATGTATTATTTGAATTGGCTTATTTACCAATTTATTTTTAGGAATATGAATATAAGCTCCTTCTTGTGCAAATGCCGTATTTAATGAAGTTAAGCTATCTTTTGTAGCTACTTTATTAAAATAGTTTTCTATAACTAAACGGTACTTTGGTTTGCTTAAAGCAGCAGACATTAAACATACATCTATTCCATCATGTGTAGTTTGCGATAAATTTGAAGCAAATTTACCATCTATAAATACAATATTATAGGTGTCTATATCATGAATAAAATACTTTTTAACATCACTATATTCAATGGCGTTTTCCTGTTTTGGGAATACACTATAGTCCTGTTTTAAAATACTGTTTAACGATGTATATTTCCAGTCTTCTTCTTTTTTAGAAGGAAATCCTTCCGTTTCAAAGGTTTTTATAGCTTCGGTACGAATATCATGTATTGGACTATCTAAGTCTGCATGATTTTCGAAAGCTAAAAATGAGGAAACTAATTTTTCTTTTAAATCCATTATTATAAGTCTTCAGTAATCCGTCTTCAGTCTTCAGTTCACTCAAATGCAAACTGTACGCTGTTATTGGACTACTTTTTTAAGTATTAGAGTGATCACATTTGAGTAAGCAACTGCTTTACTGCAAACGGACCACTGCAAACTAATTTATGCGTTCACTTCTTCTTTAATCCAATCGTACCCTTTTTCTTCTAACTCATGTGCTAGAGCTGCAGTTCCCGATTTTACAATTCTACCATTGTATAAAACGTGTACAAAGTCCGGTTTGATATAATCTAATAAACGTTGGTAATGCGTAATTAAAATTACAGCATTGTCATCGCTTTTTAACTTGTTTACTCCATTTGCAACAATCCGTAATGCATCAATATCTAAACCAGAATCTGTTTCATCCAGAATAGCAAGTTTAGGTTCTAGCATTGCCATTTGAAAAATCTCGTTACGTTTTTTCTCTCCACCAGAAAAACCTTGGTTTAAAGATCTAGATAGAAATTTT